>NZ_JBEOVF010000010.1:0-68288 GCF_040295365.1 Streptomyces sp. NPDC002838
GGCGCAGCCCCCTGGCGGGGTCGAAGGGGCGGAGCCCCTGGGGATGGGACGGGTAGGGGCGGCGGGGGCGAAACTCCTAGGACGCGAACAGCCGTACAGGCCACGCGGCATGCACCTCCGCACCGATCTCCAGCAGCGGCGCAGAAGTCGCGGGCAAGGCGTCGACCCCCTCGTCGACACTCCTCCGCGCCGCCTCCACCGCCAGATCCGCAACGCGGTCCACCTCCTGCGCCAGCCGAGCCAGCACCCCGGTGGCGTCAAAGGGGTCGAGACTCAACAACCGCACCGTCGCACTCGCGGGCCCGCTGACGCTCTCGTACGCCGAACAGTAAGCGGCATCCAGGGCCCCCAGCCCCGCGGCCCGAGCCGCAAGCCCCAGCACCACCGGCTGATGCGCCCCCTTCGGAAACTCCCGAGCCAGAGCATCAAGCTCCGCCGACGGCCAGGTCGCCCGCGCGGCCCGCATCAGCTGCCGCCCCAGCTTCCGCGCAGCGACCCGCAGGGCCGGCGACGGCGTCCGCGCATCAGCGGCCGCGTCCAGAGCCACCGGGTCCACACCGAGCGCCGCCGCCGCGGCCAGCGCGGCCGAGGCCCGCCCCGCCGTGTGCAGCCTCCCCCGGCAGAAGTCCTCCAGGCTCGCCGCACCCGTGACGCGCCCGGCCTTGACGGCCGCCTCGGCCCCACCGGAGTGCGCGTGCCCCCCGGCGGGAAAGCGGCCGTCGGCCAGAACGAGAAGCGCTGCTTGTGACATCGGAACCCCGGAACCTCTCAGCCCACGCCGTCAGAAAAGGAAGTAACGCTGGGCCATGGGCAGTTCGGCGGCCGGCGTCGCCTCGACGAGCTCCCCGTCGATGTGCACGGCGAAGCTGTCGGGATCGACCTGGACCCGGGGCCGCGCGTCGTTCTCGCGCATGTCCGCCTTGGTGACCCCGCGCGTCGACTCGATGGCCACGAACCGCTTCCCGAGCGAGAGCCGCTCCGGCAGCCCGTCCTCGACGGCGAGCGGTGCCACGAAGTTGACCGAGTTGGACGCGGGCGCCCGCCCGATCGCCCCGTACATCGGCCGCGGCAGGATCGGCTGCGGTGTCGGGATGGACGCGTTCGCGTCGCCCATCTGCGCGTACGCGATCTGCCCGCCCTTGACGACGAGGTGCGGCTTGACCCCGAAGAACGCGGGCTCCCACAGCACCAGGTCCGCCAGCTTGCCGGTCTCGACCGAGCCGACCTCGTGGGCCAGGCCCTGCGCGACGGCGGGGTTGATCGTGTACTTGGCGACATAGCGACGTACACGACGGTTGTCCGCGCGCCCGTCGCCCGGCAGCGCACCCCGCCGCCGCTTCATCACATGGGCCGTCTGCCAGGTCCGCATGATGACCTCGCCCACCCGCCCCATCGCCTGCGCGTCGGACGAGATGATCGAGATGGCGCCCAGGTCGTGGAGGATGTCCTCCGCCCCGATCGTCGAGGGCCGGATCCGGGACTCGGCGAACGCCAGGTCCTCCGGCACCGCCGGATTCAGGTGGTGGCACACCATCAGCATGTCGAGGTGTTCCTCGGCGGTGTTGACGGTGAAGGGCCGGGTCGGGTTCGTCGAACTCGGCAGCACGTGCGGCTCGGAGACCACGGTCATGATGTCGGGCGCGTGCCCGCCACCCGCACCCTCGGTGTGGTACGCGTGAATCCCCCGCCCCGCGATCGCGGCCAGCGTGTCCCCGACGAACCCCGCCTCGTTCAACGTGTCCGTGTGGATCGCGACCTGGATGCCGGTCCGGTCGGCGACGGTCAGCGAGGCGTCGATGACGGCCGGCGTCGACCCCCAGTCCTCGTGCAGCTTCAGCCCGAGCGCGCCACCGCGGATCTGGGACAGCATCGCCTCGTGCGAAACGGTGTTGCCCTTGCCGAGGAACCCGATGTTGAGCGGGTACTGCTCCATCGCCTCCAGCATCCGCGCCAGGTGCCAGGGGCCGGGTGTGACGGTGGTCGCCTTCGATCCCTCGGCCGGACCGGTGCCGCCGCCGACCAGGGTCGTGACACCGGCGGACAGCGCCTCGTCGGCGATCTGCGGGCAGATGAAGTGGACGTGCGCGTCGATGGCACCGGCGGTCAGGATGCGGCCGTTGCCCGCGATGACCTCCGTCTCCGGCCCGATCACCAGGTCCGGGTGCACCCCGTCCATCGTGTCGGGGTTGCCCGCCTTGCCGATGCCGGTGATCCGGCCGTCGCGGATGCCGACGTCGGCCTTGACGATCCCCCAGTGGTCGACGACGACGGCACCCGTGATGACCGTGTCCGGAGTGCCCTCTGCGCGCGTGGCTCGCGACTGGCCCATGGACTCCCGGATGACCTTGCCGCCGCCGAACACGGCCTCGTCCCCGGCGAGCCCGGGCCCGCCGGAACGATCCTGCTCGATCTCGATCAGCAGATCGGTGTCGGCGAGCCGGATGCGGTCGCCGGTGGTGGGTCCGAACAGGTCGGCGTACGCGGCACGCGAGATCTCAGGCATCGAGGGCACCTCCGGTCTCCCCGCGGAGGCCGGGGACCACGCGGGCGCCGGTGAGCGGGACGAGTTCGACGTCGACGGGGATCCCGGGTTCGAAACGCACGGCGGTGCCGGCGGCGACGTTCAGCCGCTTGCCGCGCGCGGCCGCGCGGTCGAATTCCAGACCGGGGTTGGCCTCGGCGAAGTGGTAGTGGGAGCCGACCTGGACGGGCCGGTCGGCGGCGTTGAGGACGGTGAGCCGGGTGACCTCGCGGCCTTCGTTGTAGGCAATCGGGCCGTCGGCGAACAGGATCTCTCCGGGAATCATCGAGGCCCCTCAGACGATCGGGTCGTGGACGGTGACGAGCTTGGTGCCGTCCGGGAAGGTCGCCTCGACCTGGACGTCGTGGATCATCTCCGGGACGCCTTCCATGACGTCGTCCCGGGTGAGCAGCTTGCGTCCGGAGGACATGAGCTCGGCGACGGTACGGCCGTCCCGCGCGCCCTCGAGGATGTGCGACGTGATGAGCGCGACCGCCTCGGGGTGGTTCAGCTTCAGCCCGCGGGCCCGGCGCTTCTCGGCCACGTCGGCCGCCACGTGGATGAGCAGCCTCTCTTGCTCGTGCGGGGTCAGTTGCACGTCCCACCTCACAGTCCTCGCTCCGGACCGTGCGGGGCCCGGTTGCCGCAGCCACGGGGCAAAGTCCCTGGTGGCGTGGATGGGCAGGCTAGTTGGACCGAGTTTCGTGCAAGTTAACCGAGCTGTGATCCTCAGGCCTCCGGCGCGAGCTCCGGCATGCTCATCAACGCCCGCAGGCCGTCCCGCAGGACCTCCACCGGGGCGGGCCCGAAAAGGGCCTGCTGAGCGATGAAGCCCAGTACGGCGGCGATCATCGTGCGGGCCACATGGTCCGGCGGGACGTCCGAGCGCATCGTCCCGGCATCCTGGTAGCCCTCGACGATCCGCCCCCACGCCGCGCGCACCGCGTTGTACCCCTCCCTCAGGACGGCGGCCAGCTCCTCGTTGCGCGGGATCTCCGACCACACCTGGACGACCAGGCGCGGGAAGGCGGGGGTGCCGTCGAGGGTGAGGCCCTCCCGCAGGGCGAGGGTCCGGCTCAGGACAGAGGCCACCAGGCGGTCGGGCGGCGGCGGGGGGCTCTGCCCGGCCGCCTCCTCGAAGGCCGCGCGGACCTCGCCCAGCACCTCGGAGACGATCGCGGCGATCAGCTCCTCCTTGCCGCTGAAGTAGCGGTACACCGCGCCGGCCGACAGGTCGGCCTCCTTCAGGACGTCCTGCACGGACGTGGCGTGGAAGCCGTTGCGGGCGAAGCAGAGCGCGGCGGCGTCGAGGATCTGCCGGCGGCGGGCGTCGAGGTGGGCCTGGGTTACGCGTGCCATGCGCCCAGACTAAAACGAACGTTCCTTCTTGACAAGCCACGCCCGCGCGGCGCACGGTGGTGGCACACCTAAAACGAACGATCCTTCTTTCTGAATTACGAGAATCGCCCGGAGGAACACCATGTCCAGTGCTTCCGCCCCCTCCACCAGAGTCCCGGCCCGGCGCGCGATCGCGGTCGTCGTCCTCGTCCCCCTCCTCGCGGCCCTCGCCCTGTGGGCCTTCGCCTAGCCAGCCGCGCGCACCGCGCCCCGGGACCTGCCGCTCGGCGTGGCCGGCCCCGCCACCGCCACGGCTCAGGTGGAGCAGCAGCTGCGGCAGCGCGAGGGCGCGTTCGAGATCCACCGGTACGCCGACGAGGCCGCCGCCCGGGACGCCATCGAGGACCGGACCGTATACGGAGCGGTCGTCGTCACGCCCCAGGGGCCCGAACTGCTCACCGCTTCCGCCGCGAGCCCGTTCGTCGCCCAGACGCTGCGGCAGACGGTGACGGAGCAGGCGTCCGCCGAGGGCGTTCAGGTCAGGACGGTCGACGTGGTGGCCGCCCCCGAGAAGGACCCGCGCGGCTCGGCCCTGAACGCGAGCGTGCTGCCGCTCGCCCTGGCCGGCATCGCGGCGGGCTCGGCGGTGGCCCTGCTCGGGCTGCGCGCCATGCGCGCGGTGGCCGCGCTGCTCACCGCCTCCGCCCTGGTCGGCGTGGCCGCGGCGGCGATCGCGCACAGCTGGCTGGGGGTCCTCACGGGCGACTGGTGGGCGGAGGCCGGCGCGCTCGGCCTGGCGACGCTGGCCGTGAGCGGCGCGGTGGCCGGACTCGCCGCCCTGCTCGGTCCGGCGGGGATCGGGCTCGGCGCGGGTGTGGTGATGCTGTTCGGCAACCCGTTCTCCGGAGCGGTCACGGCCCCGCAGATGCTGCCGGAGCCGGCCGGGGCGATCGGCCAGTGGCTGCCGCCGGGCGCGGGCACCACCCTGCTGCGCTCGGTGTCGTTCTTCGACGGCGCGGCGGCGACCGGTCCCGCTCTGACCCTGACCTGGTGGGCCGCGCTGGGCCTGGGCGCCGTACTGCTCGGGAACGCGCTCAAGGCACGTACGCCGAGCACCGAGCCCGTGGACAAGCGGGAACTGAGCCCGGTGGGCTGACCGCCCCCGGCACCGGTCCGACCGTGCGCCCCCGCTGTAGCGGACGGGGGTGCGCGGTCTTCTCGGCTACGCGGGACCAGTCCCCCGGTGGTGCGCCGCGATACCGAAGCGCTGCTGTTCGCGAGGAGCGGACGCGACCTCGCGGACGGTGGAGACCGCGCTGATCACCTGCTCCTCGGCGGGCTCCTGAAGCTCTTCCAGCCGTTCGAGGTCTGCGGCGGAGACCAGGGCGACGAGGGGTTTGCCGTGCCGTGTCACGACGACCCGTTCACCGCCGTACACCACCCGGTTGATCAGGTCGGCGAGTTCAGCCCTGGCTTGCGTCACCGGAATCTCGTAGGCCATACCCCCATCATAACGTCACGTACGTCCTGTACATTTTTTACAGACGCCGAAGGAGGGGTACCCAATGACCCGACCGTCCGCCCGCTACGTCCTGCCCGAGTTCACCGAGCGCACGAGTTACGGGACCAAGTCGATGGATCCGTACTCGAAGCTGCTGGAGGAGCGGATCATCTTCCTCGGGACGCAGATCGACGACACCTCCGCGAACGACCTGATGGCCCAGTTCATGTACCTCGAGCACAAGGACCCGGACCGGGACATCTCGCTGTACATCAACTCTCCCGGCGGCTCGTTCAGCGCGATGTCGGCGATCTACGACACGATGCAGTACGTCGGGTGTGACGTGGAGACGACGTGTCTGGGCCAGGCCGGCTCGTCCGCCGCTGTGCTGCTGGCGGCGGGGACACCGGGCAAGCGGCACCTGCTGCCGGGTGCACGCGTGGTCATCCACCAGCCCGCGCTGGCCGAGCCGGTGCAGGGGCAGGCCAGCGATCTGGCCATCCAGGCCGACGAGTTGACACGGATCCGAGCCCTCCTGGAGGAGATGCTCGTACGGCACACCGGCCGCAGCCAGGAGCAGGTGAGCGCGGACATCGAGCGGGACACGATCCTCAACGCTCAGGAAGCGCTGGAGTACGGACTCGCGGATCAGATCATCCCGAGCCGCAAGACCACCATCGCCCCGCCCACCGGGAGGTGAGCGGCCGGTGCTCCCACCCGAACTGCCGCCGCTGCCCGCCCTCACCCGCGCCGAGGGCGAGCTGATCGACCGTTACCTCGACGTGGTCGACCTGCTCGGGCGCATCAACCCCGTGCACCACGGCGACACCTACCGCGGGCTGCGGGCCGCGCAGGCACTGGTCGGCAAGGCGACCGAACTTCGCGACGCGCTGGCGCTGATGCACCAGCGCGGCGAGGCCGAACTGCACGCGCCCACGCTCACGCGGGCGCTGCGCGTCCTGGACGGCGAGCGCCGCACGGCTCGCGTCACCGTGCCACCGCTCTCCGACAGTTGACGCACCCCCACCCGGCCCGGACGAACCGTCGGATCGAGACGACGTCCGGGCCGGGGTCGAAACGGACCAAACGGCGTACGGCCTATTGGAGTAGTCGCGCGCCCTTTTTCGGGGCCGGCAGACTTGCGCAACGCACGTAGTCCCGGGGCACCGTGAGACGTTCCGGTGCTGGTCCGGGCGTCCTCGGGCCCCTCAACACCCCTTCGAACACGGGGGTGTCCACCCGAACGGGTGAGTGGTGAGTAACAACACAAACCCTCGGTTCCGTTGGGATTTTCGGACATCCGTGAGTGAAGATCCGTGTCTGACGACAAGCCCCCGCCGCAGCGGCGGGGCGATCCGGGCGGACGCCGAGTCCTGCCGCCGTCCGGATGACCGGTCGACAGGAGTGGATCGGCAGGAGTGGAGGACCCAAGCACGACGGGTCGCCGGAACGGTCACGCCATGGCCGGAGCCGAGCAGCCCTTGGGGTGAAGCCGCGTCAGCGGCCGGGCAACTTCGCCAGCCCGAATCCGACAGGTCATCCTTCACAGGCGGCTGACGAAGGGTTGCGCATGACTGCGCTCAATCGTGTCCCGTCGCTCATGGTCCGGGCCGGTACGGCCTCGGCCCTCACCATCGCCGCCGTGGGCGGCTCGATCGTGGCTCCTGGCTTCGCCTCCGAGGCCGAGGCCGCCACGCCGGCGACAAAGGCACTCAAGGTCGCGGCCTCCAAGAAGGGCTCCCCGTACAAGTACGGCGCCACAGGACCACGCCGCTTCGACTGCTCCGGGCTCACGCTGTACTCGTACAAGAAGGCGGGCAAGAAGCTGCCCCGCACGGCCGCCCAGCAGTACAACAAGACGCGCCACATCTCCGTCAAGAGCCGCAAGGCCGGGGACCTGGTGTTCTTCCACTCGGGCTCGAACGTGTACCACGTCGGCATCTACGCCGGGAAGGGGAAGATCTGGCACGCCCCGAAGACCGGGGACGTGGTGCGACTGCAGAAGATCTGGACCAAGAGCGTCTGGTACGGCAGGGTCCGCTGAGCCGCCCACAGGGGGCGGCGGCCTGACTCGCCGTCGCCCCCTGTGGGGCTCCGGGCGCGTGACACGGGCTCAGGTGGTTACCCGTCCCGGCATGGCCGACCACCGTCCCTGCACCGCACGCAACGAGACTCCGCTGGAGCGCGCCGACCGCAACTTCGGCGAGCTGCTCCAGGAACTGCGCGTCACCCAAACAGGGGTCCAGATCCTCTTCGCCTTCCTGCTGAGCCTGGCCTTCACCTCGCGCTTCCCGTCCCTCGACACGGTCCAGCGCACCACCTACGTGACCACGCTCCTGCTCGCGGTCCTCGCGGCGGCGCTGTTCACCGCGCCCGCCGCCCTGCACCGCTCGCTCTTCCAGAAGGGCGCCAAGCCCCGGATCGTCCAGGTCTCCTCGCGGCTGGCATCGGCCGGTCTGGGTGTCCTGGTACTCGCGTTCACCGGGTCGGTGCTGCTCGTGGTGGACGTGACCACCAGCCGGGCCGGCGGGGTGGCCGCGGGCGCGGCGACCCTGCTGGTGTGTCTCGGCCTGTGGGGGCTGCTGCCGCGCCTGGTACAGCGGGCCGGCACCGCCGAGGAACAGCGCTCGGCCGACGAGCGGCACGAGACGGTCGGGCCGCCGGCACACGAGACCGTCAGGCCGCAAGCACCGGTTCGAGCAACAGCACCGCACCGAGAACTGTCAGCGCGCCGCCGGTGACGCCCTCCACCACCCGCGCGGCCCGCGGCCCGCGCAGCCACCGGCCGAGGCGGTCGACCAGCAGAGCCACGGCGTGAAACCAGAGCAGGGCGAGGACGACGACGATCAGCGCGAGCAGCAGGGTCCGGGGCATGGCCGGGCTGCCCGCGGGCACGAACTGCGGCAGCACACTGAGAAAGGTGAGCGAGGCCTTCGGATTCAGAGCGTTGGTGAGGAAGCCCTGCCGCAGCGGGCGCCCGCCGGACGCCGCCTCGTCGGCCAGGGCCGCGCTCGGCCGCCGCAGCGCCCGCAAGGTCCGCAGGCCCAGGTACAGGACATAGGCACCGCCCAGCAGTTGCAGCGCGCGGAACAGCGCGGGTACGGCGGCCAGGACCGCGGCGAGACCGGCCACCGCCAGTGCGGTGTGCACCAGCAGTCCCGCCGTGATGCCGAGCGCGCAGGCGAGGCCGGCCCGGCGGGAGACCAGGGCGTTGCGCACAACGACGGTGAAGTCGGCGCCGGGCATGGCGACCAGGCCAGCGGCGAGACCGGTGAAAGCGATGAGCTGTCCGTCCATGCGCCCCAGCCTGCCGTCCACGAGCCTTCAGCAGGTATGTCGGATCTGCTGGATTAGCCTTAAGCATTGCTTTAGGCTCAGCACCTCAGCCGGAAGGACCCCGCATGTACGACCCCACCCGGCTCGCCGCCCTCGTGGCGGTCGCCGAGGCCGGGTCGATCACCCGGGCAGCCGAGCGTCTCGGCTACACCCCGCCCGCCCTCTCCCAGCAACTGGCCAAGCTGGAGCGGGAGGCGGGTACCGCCCTGCTGGTCCGGCACCATCGCGGGGCGCGGCTGACGGGCGCGGGCGAGGTGCTGGTGGCGCGGGCGCGTCGAGTGCTCGACGAGTTGGAGCGGGCGCGGCACGAGCTGGCGCGGCTGGCGGGCCTGTCCGGCGGCACGCTCAGGCTCGGCACCTTCCAGACCGCCGGCATCCATCTGCTGCCGCCGGTGCTCAGCGCGTTCCGCCGGGCGTATCCGGACGTGGAGCTGATCGTCGCGGACCACGAACCGTCGGCCGGGGTCGCCGCCGTGGCCGCCGGCGAGATCGATCTGGCGATGACGCACCGCTATGAACCGGGGGTCCCGGTCCCGCTCCCCTCCTCCGTCGGCGCGGATCCGATCCTCGTCGAGGAGCTGGTCCTGGTGTCCGCGCCGGGGCACGCCCTCACCAGCGGCACCTCGCGGCTCCCGCTGGCCGAGCTCGCGGGGCAGCCGCTGATCAGCATGGCGCCGGACCATCCGGGGCGGCGGGAGGTGGAGGCGGTGCTGGCACGGGCCGGGGCCACGCCGTCGGTGCTGGTGGCGACTCCGGGGTACGTGCTGGTGTGCGCGCTGGCCAGTGCGGGCCTTGGGGTCGGGGTGGTTCCGGAGATGGTGGCGCGGACGGCGGCCACTCCGGTGGGGATGCGGCTGCTGGAGGCGGGAGAGTTGCGCCGTACGATCTCGGTCGTGTACCGGACCGACGAGAAGGCACCCGCCGCGGACGCGTTCCGGGCCTTGTTGCGGGGCACGTTCGGCCGAGCCAGGCACACGTGAGTTCTACGGGTCCTGCTGTCCTGCCCCAGGCACCGGCGCGGCCGGTACGGTCCACAGCAGTTCGATGGAGACGGTCTTGCCGCCCTCGCGGGTGGGCCGGATTCTCAGCTTGCCGCCGTACTCCGCGGTCAGCCAGCGGATGATCACCAGGCCCCGGCCGTTGTCCTGCTGGACGGCGGCGGGCAGCCGCTTGGGGAACCGCGGGTGGCTGTCGGTGACACCGATGCGCAGGTGTTCGTCACGGTCGAGCTGGAGGTCCACCGTGAAGGTCGGTGACTGCCCGAAGGTGTGCTGTACGGCGTTGGTGGCGAGTTCGGAGACGATGAGGCGGATGGTCTCGGCCGCGTCCGTGTCCGCCGGCAGTCCCCACTCCGCCAGGGTGGTGACCACGTAGGTACGAGCCGCGGAAACCGAGGCGGGTTCGCTCGGCAGAGTGACGGATGCTTCCAGATGGTCTGCCATGGCGACGTCGTCCCTTTCCCACGGGACCGCAGTCCGACACGAAGGCGGAAGGTTCGAGTACGGTCCCGGACTGGTGCTTCGTCGCCAGACTGCCATTACCGCGGCGGTCACGGGTGGCGATCCACCAAGATATGCATATATCTGTCGCTCGAAGCGGTGAACTCTGCGACGGCAGAGCGTATTTGTGCGCTCGTTCGGCGTCTCGGAGTCCGAGTCTCGGAGTCATGCGTGTCTCAAAGCCCCGCAGTCCTGGAGTCCCGGTGGGAGTTAAGGAGTGGCCCATGCAGCACGGTCCCGCGGTGCGCCGCCGGAAACTGGGCGGCGAACTGCGTGCGTTGCGCACCGGGGCGGGGCTCACCAGTGGTGAGGCCGCCCGGCTGGTGGGCTGGCACCAGTCGAAGGTCAGCCGGATCGAGACCGGCGCGAGCGGGGTGAAACCGGCCGATGTGCGGTTACTCCTCGACGCCTACGGAGTGCGGGACGCCCAACTACGCGAGTTGCTGTTGGCGTTGGCGGGATCCGACGAGAGCGGCGGCCGGCACCACTGGTGGCACGCCTACCGCGGGGTACTGCCGCCGACCTACCGGGACTTCATCAGCCTGGAGTCCCAGGCCAGCGCGATGCGCACGCTGGAGACCTCGGTGGTGCCGGGGCTGCTGCAGACGCCCGAGTACGCCCGGGCGGTGACGAAGGCCGCGGTGGACGGGCTGGACGACGAGCGGCTGGACGCGCTGGTCGAGGTGCGGCTGGCCAGGCAGGACGTGCTGAGGTCGCACCCGCCGCTGGAGCTGAGCGCGGTCCTGGACGAGGCCGTGCTGCGCCGGGACGTGGGCGGGCCCGGAGTCATGGCGCGGCAGTTGGAGCGCCTGGTGGAGGCGGCCCTCCTGCCCCAAGTGCGGTTGCAGGTACTGCCGTTCACGGCAGGGGCGCACATCGGCGTCACCGGGCCTTTCGTTATTTTCTCATTTTCGAGCACATCTGATCTGGATGTGGTTGTTCTCGACCACTTGACGAGTAGCCTCTACCTGGAACGGAAAGAAGACCTCCAGGCCTACACCGAGGCCTTCAACACCCTTCGGTTCCACGCCCTTTCGCCCGAGGATTCGTTGGACTACATCGCCGGGATAGGTGACGGCGCGTAAGGAGGCACCCCCCATGTCTGCACTGCCTCGGCACGTACCCTCCAGTACCGATCTGCACGGTGTGCGGTGGCTGCGCAGCAGCTACAGCACCGGAGCGAACAACTGCGTCGAGACGGCCCCGTTGGACCGCGGTCCGTGGACCGGCCTGCTCGCCGTGCGCGACTCGAAGGACCCGGCCGGACCCGCGCTGCTCTTCTCCCCGGAGAGCTGGGCGGGCTTCACGGCCGCGGTGCACCACATCTGACCGGTTCCCTCTCGTGCGGCGCTCGGCCGTGTCACGCCGACTCATGGTCGCGCCTCGCCGATCACCAGTACAGCGCGTTCGATCTGCCCCTCGGAGAGGTCCGCGCGGGCGGTCAGCCTGAGCCGTGAGATGCCGTCGGGGACGGAAGGAGGACGGAAGCAGCCCACGGCCAGCCCGGCCGCACGGCAGTCGGCCGCCCACCGCACGGCCCCCTCCGGGGACGGCGCGCGCACGGAGACGACCGCGGCGTCCGGACGTACCGCCTCCAGACCCGCGGCCGTCAGGCGTGCGTGGAGTTCGCTCGCCACCGCGCGCGCTCGCGCCGCCCGCTCCGGCTCGCGGCGCAGCAGCCGCAGGGCCGCCAGGGCCGCGCCCGCCGCCGCGGGGGCGAGGCCCGTGTCGAAGATGAACGTCCGGGCCGCGTTGACCAGGTGGTCGATCACCCGGGCGGGACCGAGGACGGCTCCGCCCTGGCTGCCGAGCGACTTGGACAGCGTGACCGTGACGACGACGTCGTCGGCGCCCGCGAGCCCCGCCGCGTGCGGGGCTCCGCGGCCGCCTTCGCCGAGGACGCCGAGGCCGTGGGCGTCGTCGACCACCAGGCCCGCGCCGTGCTCCCGGCCGGCCTCGGCGAGCGCGGCCAGCGGGGCCGCGTCGCCGTCGACCGAGAAGACCGTGTCGGACACGACGACGGCGGGACCCTCGTGCGTCTGGAGTGCCTTGCGTACGGCGTCCGGGTCGGCGTGTCCGACGACCTGTGTGGTGCCCCGCGCCAGGCGGCAGCCGTCGATCAGCGAGGCGTGGTTGCCGGCGTCGGAGACGATCAGCGAGCCGTGCGGCGCCAGCGCGGTGACGGCGGCGAGGTTGGCCGCGTATCCGGAGGAGAACACCAGCGCCGCCTCGAAGCCGCAGAAGTCGGCCAGCTCGCTCTCCAGCTCGGTGTGGAGCTCGGTGGTGCCGGTGACGAGCCGTGACCCGGTCGAGCCGCCGCCCCAGGTTCGCGCGGCCCGCGCCGCGCCCTCGGTGACCTCCGGGTGGCGGGCCAGGCCCAGGTAGTCGTTGCTCGCGAGGTCCAGCAGCGGCGTGTCGGCAGGGCGGGGGCGCAGCATCCGTACGAGTCCGGCCCGGCGGCGCAGCCGCGCCTGCTCGTCGATCCAGCCGAACGCCATGGGTCCTCCGGGGATGGTGGTGGGCGGCACAGAGCCTGGTGCAGCCCGCGGAGCGGGCGCTTTTGTAGGCAGTGCACAGACACTAGCGGGACGACCAGGCACCCAGGATGTGGCAATACCCACACGTCGAAGCGTCTGTGTTGTGCGAACTCTCCTTGGCCCGGGGCGGCTCCGTAGGACAGGATCGGCTCCCATGGACCTGCTGAACACGCTGGTGGACAAGGGGCTTCGGCGCGAGTCGCCGAGCCGCGAGGAGGCGCTGGCCGTCCTCGCCACTTCCGACGACGACCTGCTCGATGTGGTGGCCGCGGCCGGCAAGGTGCGCCGGCACTGGTTCGGCCGACGGGTGAAACTCAACTACCTCGTCAACCTCAAGTCGGGCCTGTGCCCGGAGGACTGCTCCTACTGCTCCCAGCGGCTCGGCTCCCAGGCCGGCATCCTCAAGTACACCTGGCTCAAGCCGGACGAGGCCTCGAAGACCGCGGCGGCCGGGTTGGCGGGAGGTGCCAAGCGGGTCTGTCTGGTGGCCAGCGGGCGCGGTCCGACCGACCGGGACGTGGACCGGGTCTCGGACACCATCAAGACGATCAAGGAGCAGAACGAGGGCGTCGAGGTGTGCGCCTGCCTCGGTCTGCTCTCCGACGGCCAGGCCGAGCGGCTGCGCGAGGCGGGCGCGGACGCGTACAACCACAACCTCAACACGTCCGAGGGGACGTACGCGGACATCACGACCACGCACACGTACGCCGACCGTGTGGAGACCGTGCAGAAGGCGCACGCGGCGGGTCTGTCCGCCTGCTCGGGGCTGATCGCGGGCATGGGCGAGTCGGACGAGGACCTGGTCGACGTGGTGTTCTCGCTGCGCGAGCTGGACCCCGACTCGGTGCCGGTCAACTTCCTGATCCCGTTCGAGGGCACGCCGCTGGCCAAGGAGTGGAACCTCACCCCGCAGCGTTGTCTGCGGATCCTGGCGATGGTGCGGTTCGTGTGCCCGGACGCGGAGGTGCGCATCGCGGGTGGCCGCGAGGTCCATCTGCGCTCGATGCAGCCCCTCGCCCTGCACCTGGCCAACTCCATCTTCCTGGGCGACTACTTGACCAGCGAGGGACAGGCGGGCAAGGCCGACCTGGAGATGATCGCGGACGCCGGGTTCGAGGTGGAGGGCACCGATCAGGTGACGCTGCCCGAGCACCGGGTCTCGGCGGGCTGCGGCTCCGAGGGTGTCTGCGGTTCCGCCGCCCCGTCGGTCGGCGAGCCCCGCACGGACCTGGTCGCCGTACGCCGCCGGGGCGCCGGAACGGACCTCGCGCCCAATGCCTGAGCTGCCCGACCTGCCTGACCTGAGCGTGCCCGAGCTGCTGGAGCTCGACCGGCGGCACGTCTGGCATCCGTACGGACCCATGCCCGGCCGCGTCGAACCGCTCGTCGTGGAGTCGGCGAGCGGGGTGCGGCTGAAGATGGCCGACGGCTCGGGCGAGTTGATCGACGGCATGTCGTCCTGGTGGTCGGCCATCCACGGCTACAACCACCCGGTGCTGAACGAGGCCGCGCGCGAGCAGCTCGGACGGATGAGCCATGTGATGTTCGGCGGGCTCACGCACGAGCCCGCCGTACGGCTCGCGAAGCTCCTTGTCGACATGTCGCCCGACGGCCTGGAGCATGTCTTCCTCGCCGACTCCGGTTCGGTGTCGGTCGAGGTCGCGGCCAAGATGTGCCTGCAGTACTGGCGTTCGTTGGGCCGGTCTTCGAAACAACGCCTGTTGACCTGGCGTGGCGGCTACCACGGGGACACCTGGCAGCCGATGTCGGTGTGCGACCCCGAGGGCGGGATGCACGAGCTGTGGACCGGGGTGCTGCCGCGCCAGGTGTTCGCGGACCCGCCGCCGGTGGAGTACGAGGAGTCGTACGCCGACCATCTGCGCACGCTCGTCGCACGACACGCCGACGAATTGGCCGCGGTGATCGTCGAGCCCGTGGTGCAGGGCGCGGGCGGGATGCGCTTCCACTCCCCCGCGTATCTGCGGGTGCTGCGCGAGGCGTGCGACGCGCACGACGTGCTGCTGGTGTTCGACGAGATCGCGACCGCGTTCGGGCGCACGGGTGCGCTGTTCGCGGCGGAGCACGCGGCGGTGACTCCGGACGTGATGTGCGTCGGCAAGGCGCTGACCGGCGGCTATCTGACGATGGCGGCCACGCTGTGCACGTCGGAGGTGGCCGACGGTATCTCACGGGGCGAGGTCCCGGTGCTCGCCCACGGCCCCACGTTCATGGGCAACCCGCTGGCGGCCTCCGTCGCCTGCGCCTCGATCGAACTGCTGCTGGGCCAGGACTGGCTCTCGGAGGTCAAGCGGATCGAGGCGGGGTTGCGGGAGGGGCTGGCTCCCGCGCTCGAGGTGCCTGGGGTCAGGGACGTACGGGTCCTCGGGGCCATCGGTGTCGTCCAGTTGGAACACGCCGTGGACATGAAGGCGGCCACGGAGGCCGCCGTGCGCGAGGGCGTGTGGCTGCGGCCGTTCCGCGACCTCGTCTACACGATGCCGCCGTATGTCACGGGCGACGCGGACGTGGCACGAATCGCGCGTGCGGTGTGCGCGGCGGCGCGGGAGGGATGAGATGCCGGTACTCGTGATCACGGGCACGGGCACGGAGGTCGGCAAGACGGTCACGACGGCCGCCGTCGCCGCTTCCGCGCTCGCGGCCGGACGGTCGGTGGCCGTGCTCAAGGCCGCGCAGACGGGCGTACGGCCCGACGAGCCCGGGGACGCCGACGAGGTCGCGCGGCTCGCGGGTGCCGTGACGGCGGCCGAACTCGCCCGCTACCCCGAGCCGTTGGCGCCGGCGACGGCCGCGCGCCGGGCCGGGCGGGCGCCGGTGCGTCCGCCGGACGTCGCCGAGGCCGCCGCGAAGCTGTCCACCGACCATGACCTGGTGCTGGTCGAGGGGGCGGGTGGACTGCTCGTCCGGTTCGACGCGGCGGGCGGGACGCTGGCGGACGTGGCCGGGCTGCTGACGGCACCGGTGCTGGTGGTGGCGTCGGCGGGCCTGGGCACGCTGAACACGACGGAGCTGACGGCACGCGAACTCCGCTCGCGCGGGCTCGACCTGGCCGGTGTCGTGATCGGCAGCTGGCCCAAGGCACCGGACCTGGCCTCGCGTTGCAATCTGGCGGACCTGCCGGACGTGTCCGGGGCCCCGCTGCTCGGCGCCCTGCCCGCCGGGGCGGGGGCGCTGGCTCCCGCCGGCTTCCGTGCGGCGGCACCGGGGTGGCTGGCGCCGCGGCTGGACGGGACGTGGGACGCGGAGGCGTTCCGGAGGCGGGAGTCTCCCTGACAGGGCTCGACGCCGCGGAGATCCATCAGAAGCGCCCTGGGTCCAACGCCACAGGCAACCGGCGCACGGCGGGGGTGCGACGGGCCCGTCCGGGGGGACAATCGCGGTAGCGCCCGTCCTGCGAGGGAGGTTGCCATGCCGCTACGGTCCACCGGCTCCGGCAAGGTGGCACGGGATCCCGTCCACCACCCGCTGTTCGCCCGGTACTACGCCCGGATCAGCGTGAACGCCGAGACCAGGATGGGTATGGCCGGCGTCCGCGAGCGGCTGCTCACCGGGCTGTCCGGGCGGGTGATCGAGATCGGCGCGGGCAACGGTCTGAACTTCGCGCACTATCCCCGCACGGTCTCGGAGATCGTGGCGATCGAACCGGAGCGCACGCTGCGGCAGTTGGCCGTCGAGTCCGCCCTGCGCTCAGGGGTGCCGGTCGACGTGGTGCCGGGTGCCGCGGAAGCGCTGCCGGTCAAGAGCGAGGCCTTCGACGCGGCGGTGATCTCGCTGGTGCTGTGCAGTGTGCGGGACGTGCCGCGCGCCCTCGGGGAGGTACGGCGGGTACTGCGGCCCGGCGGCGAGGTGCGGTTCTTCGAGCACGGCAGGGGCGGCGGCCGGGTGATGACCTTCACCCAGCGCGCCCTGGACCGCACGGTGTGGCCGCCGCTGAACGGCGGCTGCCATCTGGCCCGGGACCCGGTCGCCGCACTGCGGGAGGCCGGGTTCGAACTCGGCCCCTACCGGCGGATGCTGATGCCGGAGAAGGGGCCGACGCTGCCCACGTCGTACTGCGTGCTGGGCACCGCGTGGCGGCCCGCGCTCGAGGAGCGCTGATCACGGACTCCGGCTGATCACAGGCTCCACTGGCGCAGTTCCCGCGCGATGTCGTGCACCGAGGCCTCGCCGCTCTTGACCAGTCGGGCGAGGTCACGGACTTGCTCGGGGGAGGTCGCGACCTTGAGTCCGCTGGCGACCAGGTAGGCGTACGCGACGGCCGATGCGAACAAGGCGTTGGAGCGCTCCAACGCGGGGACGTGGATGAGGAGTTGGAGGAGCGCGGCGGCACGCGCGTGGGGGCTGTCGTAGACGGGCGCGTCGAATATCTCGGCCTGGTGGCGCGCGACGGCGGCGACGAGGGCGCCCCAGTCGGTGACCTGGGGGTCTCCCGGGGTCCTCTGTTCGGCGAGCATCAGGAGCCAGGCAAGGTCGATTCTGAGGTTGCTCAACGGATCAGTGGCGACCTTCGCCGATCTCGTCGGCGAACACCTTCTCGTACTGCTTCATGAAGTCGGCGGCAGCCTCCACGAAGGTGTGGCCGACCTCGCCGGTGTCCTGTCTGACCAGTTCCTCGATGTAGCGGTTGACGCTCATTCCGCGGGCCAGGGCGCGTTCGCGGGCGGCTCGGGCCGTGTCCTCGTCCACGCGTACGTTCAACTGGGTCTTCGCCATACCTAGAAGCTAGCGCCAGGGCGCTAGCATCGGCAAGAGGGCCCCCGAGGATAGAGCGTGCCCCTTACACGGATATCAGGGGCCCGACCTGGGACGGAGACACCCCGGGACCCAAGGGGGATACCGGGTGTGGGACGGATCACATTACCCTCGGCCGGGACAGAGAAGTCGTACGTCCAGGAGCGAGGAGGCAACCTTGTCCACCCCTGCTGCTCAGTACGTGCCGGGCCAGGCGTCGGCCGACGGGATCGCGGCCCGCGCCCGCGGCCTGACCAAGGCGTACGGCTCGGGCGAGACGACGGTACTGGCCCTGGACTCGGTGGACGTGGACATCGCGCGCGGCCGGTTCACGGCCGTGATGGGGCCGTCGGGTTCCGGCAAGTCCACGATGATGCACTGTCTGGCGGGGCTCGACACCGTCTCGGCCGGACAGGTGTGGCTCGGCGACACCGAGATCACGGGACTGAAGGATCGCGAGCTGACCCGGCTGCGCCGGGACCGGATCGGGTTCATGTTCCAGTCGTTCAACCTGATCCCGACCCTGAACGCGGCCGAGAACATCACCCTGCCCATGGACATCGCGGGCCAGAAGCCCGACGAGAAGTGGCTGGACCAGGTCATCGACACGCTCGGGCTGCGGGACCGGCTGAAGCACCGGCCCTCGCAGCTCTCGGGCGGCCAGCAGCAGCGGGTCGCCTGCGCCCGGGCGCTCGCCTCCCGGCCCGAGCTGATCTTCGCGGACGAGCCGACCGGCAACCTTGACTCGCGGGCGGGCCTGGAGGTCCTCGGGTTCCTGCGCGAAGCCGTCGACCAGCTCGGGCAGACCGTCGTCATGGTGACCCACGACCCGGGCGCCGCCGCCCACTCCGACCTGGTGCTCTTCCTCGCGGACGGGCGGATCGTCGACCAGATGGAGCGGCCCACGGCGGAGGCGGTCCTCGAACGCATGAAGCAGTTCGACGTGACTCGCGCGCCGTTCGGCGGCGACGGTCCCGCGCCCGGTGCGATCCCCGCCGACGACTCCCCGCGCGACAAGGACTGACGCCGTGCTGAAGGCGACGCTGAGGAGTTTCCTCGCCCACAAGGGACGGCTGCTGCTCTCCGCGCTGGCCGTCGTGCTGTCCGTGGCTTTCGTCTCGGGCAGCCTGATCTTCTCCGACACGCTCAGCCGGACCTTCGACCGGCTCTTCGCCTCGACCGCGCCCGACGTCACCGTCAGCCCGAGGGAGAACCTCGACGAGGCGGTGCCGTCCGGCATGACGGCCACCGTGCCGGCCGCGCTCGCGGACCGGGCGGCCCGGGTCGACGGAGTGGCCGCCGCGCGCGCGGACACCGAGATCGAGAACATCACCGTCGTCGACGACGAGAACGAGTCCGTCGGCCCGACCACCGGCGCCCCCACGATCGGCACCGACTGGAATCCCGACGAGCGCAGTCCCGTCGAGCTCACCTCCGGCCACGCCCCGCGCGGGCCCGCCGAGGCGATGCTCGACGCGGAGACCGCGGACCGCAGCGACGTACGCATCGGCGACACCCTCACGGTCATCGCGCCGCCGGGCTCGTTCAAGGTGGAGGTCGTCGGCATCGCCACCTTCACCACGACCAACCCCGGCGCCGCGCTGCTCTTCCTCGATCCGCAGACCGCGCAGACGAAGCTGCTGGGCGACGCGCGGGCGGCCACCAGCATCTCGGTCGACGCCGAGGAGGGCGTGAGCGACGCGCAGCTGAAGCAGCGCGTGGCCGCCACGCTCGGCGCGGGCACGTACGAGTACCGGACGGCCGAGGAGCAGGCCGAGTCGGACGTCGAGCAGCTGGGCGGGTTCCTCGACGTCATCAAGTACGTCATGCTCGGCTTCGCCGGCATCGCCGTACTCGTGGGCGTCTTCCTGATCGTCAACACCTTCTCGATGCTGATCGCCCAGCGCACCCGCGAGCTGGGCCTGCTGCGCGCCCTGGGCGCCGACCGCCGCCAGGTCCGCCGCTCGGTCCTCACGGAGGCGACGCTGCTCGGCCTGGTCGGCTCCACGGTGGGCCTGGCCACGGGCATCGGGCTGGCCGCCGGGCTCATCTCGCTCATGAACGCGCTGGGCATGAACATCAAGTCCTCCGAGATGGTCATCGGCTGGGGCACGCCCGTGGCGGCGTACGTCGTCGGCGTCGGTGTCACCTTCGTCGCCGCCTACCTCCCGGCCCGGCGCGCGGCGGGCGTCTCCCCGATGGCGGCTCTCGCGGACGCCGAGATCGCCGGGATCGGGCGGCCGCTGAAGGTCCGCGCGATCGTGGGCGCCGTCATCGGTGCGGCGGGCGCGGCCGCGCTCGTCGGATGCGTCGTCGCGACGGAGACCGGCTCGGCGGCGTCCCTGCTGGTCCTCGGCATCCTCCTGACACTTCTCGCCACCGTGATCGCGGGCCCGCTGCTGGTGCGACCGGTGATCCGGGTGCTCGGCGGGGCCTTCCCGGCGTTGTTCGGGCCGATCGGCCGGATGAGCCAGCGCAACGCCCTGCGCAATCCCCGCCGTACCGGTGCCACCGCGGCCGCGCTGATGGTGGGCCTGGCCCTGGTCGGCGGGATGTCGGTGGCGAGCGCCTCGATGACCGAGTCCTTCGACCAGCAGATCGACAAGACGCTGGGCGCCGACTTCGTGGTGCAGAACGGCAACTTCCAGCCCTTCCCGCAGGAGGTCACCGACCAGGTGCGGGACACGGAGGGCGTGGGGCTCGTGGTACGGGCGCGGTTCACCCCGGTCGCCGTACGACTGCCGGACGGCGACCGCGTCGAGACGACCGCCGCGGGATACGACCCGCAGCTCGACGAGGTCGCCAACATCACGTACGCGGAAGGGAACACCGCGGCGGCGCTCGCGGACGGCGGCCTCGCCATGAGCAAGGACTTCGCGCGGGACCACGACGTGCGGGTCGGCAGCAGGATCCCCGTCGAGTTCCAGGGCGGACGCACCACCGAACTGACCGTGGGTGCCCTCGCCGACCAGGAGTCGGAGAGCTTCGGGATGCAGGGCGGGCTGTACTTCGGCCTGGACACGCTGGAGAAGTTCGCACCGGGCGGGCAGGACTCCGCGGTGTACGTGAACGCCGCCTCCGGCACGAGCGCCGACGACCTGCGCGCGAACCTGGAGCGGACGCTCGACCCGTATCCGCAGGTGCAGGTGCGCGACCTCGCCGACTACAAGGAGCTGGTCCACGACCAGATCGCCGTCCTGCTCTACCTGGTGTACGCGCTGCTCGGGCTGGCGATCGTCATCGCGGTGCTCGGCGTGGTCAACACCCTCGCTCTGTCGGTCGTGGAGCGGACCAGGGAGATCGGGCTGCTGCGGGCCATCGGGCTCGCCCGGCGTCAGTTGCGCCGGATGATCCGGCTGGAGTCGGTGGTGATCGCGGTGTTCGGCGCGGTGCTGGGCCTCGCACTGGGGCTGGTGTGGGGGGTGTGCACCCAGCAGGTGCTCGCGCTGCAGGGCATGGACGCGCTCGCGATCCCCTGGGGCACGATGGTCGCGGTGGTCGTCGGCTCGGCGGTGGTGGGCATCGTGGCGGCACTGCTGCCCGCGTTGCGTGCATCCCGCATGAATGTGCTGGCGGCCATCGCGCACGAGTGATGGAATCGCGGCGGGTACTCAAGTCGCTTGCAGCTGAGGAGAGTTCATGTCGCGTCCGTTCCGCTTCGGTGCCAGCATGATCGTCCCTGCCCCGGCCGAGGAGTGGCGCGCCAAATGCCGGCGCGCCGAGGAACTCGGCTACGACGTGATCCTGGTTCCCGACCATCTCGGCATGGTCGCGCCGTTCCCCGCGCTGGTCGCTGCGGCGGAGGCCACCGAACGTCCGCGGTTGGCTACGTTCGTGCTCAACGCCGGTTTCTGGAACCCGGCGCTGCTGGCCCGCGAGGTCGCCACGACGGACGCGCTGACCGGCGGGCGGCTGGAGCTGGGCCTGGGCACCGGGTACGTACAGGCGGAGCACGAGACGGCCGGGCTGCCGTACGGGTCGCCTGGTGAGCGGGTGGACCATCTTCGGCGAACGATCGAGGATGTACGGCGGCTGCTCGGCTCCCCGGAGCACCAACCGCAGCCGGTGCAGAAGCCCAGGGTCCCGCTGATGGTCGGCGGCAACGGTGACCGCATGCTGCGGCTCACCGCCGAGCACGCCGACATCGCGGCTTTCACCGGCGCCCGCCCGGTGCCGGGGGACACGGCGGGCAAGCTGCTGCCGATCACACCCGAGGAGCTCGACGAGCGCGTGGCCAGGTACCAGGACCTGGCGAAGGGGCGCGCGGAGCCGGCCGAGCTGAACCTCCTGATCCAGCTGGTGGCGATCACCGACGACCCCGAGGCGGCCGTCCGGCCCCTCGTGGAGTGGGTGCCGGAACTGACCGTGGAACAGGCCCTGGAGCTGCCCCTCGTACTGGCCGGCACCCTGGAGCAGATCACCGCGAAGGCGCTGGCGCAGCGCGAGCGGTACGGGTTCTCGTATCTGACCGTCCTGGAGCCGTACATGGAGGCGTTCGCGCCGGTCGTCGCCGAGTTGCGCGGCCGGTGAGCGTCCGGATGCTGGAATTCCGCCTCCCGGTCCGGTGGGCGTGATGGGATCGCCGTATGACTGACCTGCGGATACGGGCCGCCACACCCGACGACCTCGACACCGTGCTGGCCTTCTGGAAGGTGGGCGCGGAGGGGACCAGCATCAGTGACGACCGGGACGGCGTGGAGCGGCTGGTCGCCCGCGACCCCGAGGCCCTGATCCTGGCGGAGCTGGACGGCACCCTGGTCGGCACGGTGATCGCGGGCTTCGACGGCTGGCGCTGTCATCTGTACCGGCTCGCGGTGCACCCGGACCACCGCCGCCAGGGCATCGGTTCGGCGCTGCTCGCGGCCGCCGAGGAGCGGTTCGTACGGCTCGGCGGGCGCCGCGGGGACGCGATGGTGCTGCGGCGCAACGAGACCGCGCACCACGCGTGGCGTGCCGCGGGGTACGCGCCCGAGGAGCACTGGCGGCGCTGGGTGAAGCCCTTGACCGACTAGGTCATCCGCCGATCACACTCTTTTGCTGATCCTTTACCATTGGAGGGCCACTCGGTCCTCCATGAAAGGTGTGAGCGTCCGCCCATGGGCGAGCCTCCCAGTACCCGACATCGCGCGTCTGTCTGCCCTGTCCGATCCTGGGAGGGGGTGAACCGATGACCGAAGTGCTGTTGTTGCTGGTGGCCATCCTCCTCTCGCTCGTCTGTGGCGCCTTCGTCGCGGCGGAGTTCTCCCTGACCACCGTCGAGCGCGGCGAGCTGGAGCGGGCCGTGGAGCGCGGCGAGCGGGGCGCGGCCGGGGCCCTCAAGGCCGTACGCAGCCTGACCTTCCAGCTCTCCGGGGCACAGCTCGGCATCACGGTCACCAACCTGGTGGTCGGCATGCTCGCCGAGCCCTCGATCGCCGCGCTGATCGCCGACCCGCTGGAGTCGCTCGGTGCCTCGCGTTCGACGGCGAGCTCCCTCGCGCTGGTGCTGGGTACGGCCCTGTCGACGGTCTTCCTGATGGTCGTCGGTGAGCTGGTGCCCAAGAACTGGGCGATCTCCTCGCCCCTGGCCGTCGCCAAGACCGTGGGCAACGCGCAGCGCTGGTTCAGCGCCGCCTTCCGTCCCTTCATCACCCACCTCAACAACACCGCCAACCACGCGGTGCGCCGCTTCGGTCTGGAACCCGCCGAGGAGCTGGCCTCCGCGCGCGGGCCGCAGGAGCTGGCGGCACTCGCCCGGCACTCCGCCCGGGAGGGCGCCCTGGAGGCGGACACCGCCGAGCTGTTCGTACGAACACTGAACCTCGCCGATCTGACCGCGGAGAACGTGATGACACCGCGCGTGCAGGTCATCGCCCTGGACGCCCAGGCGACCTGCGAGGACGTGGCGAACGCGACCCGGGCTACGGGCCTGTCCCGGTTCCCGGTCTACCGCGGCAACCTCGACTCGGTCGTGGGCACCGCGCACATCAAGGACGTCCTGGCGGTACCCGCCGAGCGTCGGCCCCGCGTCTCCGTCGCCGAACTGATGCGCGAACCACTGCTGGTCCCGGAGTCGCTCACCGTCGACCGGCTGCTCGACCGGCTGTCCGGCAAACGCACCATGGCCGTCGTCATCGACGAGTACGGCGGCACGGCGGGCGTGGCCACGCTGGAGGACATCGTCGAGGAGGTCGTCGGCGAGGTGCGCGACGAGCACGACCCGCACGAGATACCCGACCTGGCCCCGGCGGGCAGCGACGACGACGGCCGCGCCCTGTATTCGGCGGACGGCTCCGCCCGCACCGACCAGCTCGCACGCGTCGGCCTCAGGGCTCCCGAGGGACCGTACGAGACACTGGCCGGCCTGGTCGCGACGGAACTCGGCCGCATACCCGCCGTCGGGGACCGGATCGAAGTCGCGGGCTGGCGGCTGGACGTGGTGGACGCGTCGGGCCACAGGGCCGCACGCCTGCTGCTGCACGCGCCGCTCGCCGACGAGATGAAGAACGAGGCGGAGCGATGACCACGATCCAGTTGCTGATCGGCCTGGCGACCCTCGTCGCCAACGCCTTCTTCGTGGGCGCCGAGTTCGCGCTGATCTCCGTGCGCCGCAGCCAGATCGAGCCGCACGCCGACGAGGGCGACCGGCGCGCGAAGAGCGTGCTGTGGGGTCTGCAGCATGTCTCCGCGCTGATGGCGGCCGCGCAGCTCGGCATCACGCTGTGCACGCTGGTGCTGGGCATTGTCGCGGAACCGGCCATCGAGCATCTGCTGGAGCCGGTGTTCCACGCGATGGGCGTGCCGGAGGGCGCGGGCCACGCGGTGTCCTTCGTGATCGCGCTGACGCTCGCGACGTATCTGCACATGCTGCTCGGCGAGATGGTGCCGAAGAACATCGCGCTCGCGGAGCCGGTGCGCAGTGCGCTGCTGCTCGGCCCGCCGCTGGTCGCCCTGTCCCGGGCGCTGCGCCCGGTGATCTTCACGATCAACGCCTTCGCGAACACCCTGCTGAAGCTGCTGAGGGTCGAGACCAGGAACGAGGTCGCGGCCACCTTCTCGGACGCCGAGCTGGCCCGGATCGTGCGGGACTCCGGCGAGGCGGGCCTGATCGACGAGCGGGCGCGTGAACGGCTGCACGACGCGCTGGAGCTGGGGCGCCGGCCCGTGCGGGACGTGGTGCTTCAGCTGGACCGGGTGGCGTACGTGTACCTGGGCGTCACGCCCGAGCGGCTGGAGGCGCTGTCGGCGGAGTCCGGCTACTCCCGCTTCCCCGTGGTGGACGAGGGGCGCCGCATCATCGGCTATCTGCACGTCAAGGACGCGCTGGACAAGATCCCGCGGGACCTGCCGTTCCTGCTGAAGGACATGCGGTCGATCGCCCGGGTGCGGGAGAGCACACCGCTGGACGACGTGCTGACGGCGATGCGCGGCAGCCGTACGCATCTGGCGGCCGTGCTGGGCGCGGACGGGCGGCTCACGGGTCTGGTGACCATGGAGGACGTGCTGCGGGAGCTGTTCGGGCAGCGGGCATGAGCCTTCGAGGGAGACCTCCGGGCCGACCGACCGACGGGTATGGAGCCGGGTTACCATCTCTGTCGCCATGCAGACGAATCCCTCTTACGCCAGCCTGGTCGCCGTCGGCGACTCCTTCACCGAGGGCATGTCGGACCTGCTCCCGGACGGCACCTACCGGGGCTGGGCCGACCTGCTCGCCGGGCGGATGGCGGCCCAGTCCCCCGGCTTCCGGTACGCGAACCTCGCGGTGCGCGGCAAACTGATCGGGCAGATCGTCGCCGAGCAGGTCGAGGTGGCGGCGGCCCTGCAGGCCGATGTGATCACGCTGGTGGGTGGGCTCAACGACACGCTCCGCCCCAAGTGCGACATGGGGCGGGTGCGCGGGCTGCTGACGGAGGCGGTCGAGCGGCTCGCCCCGTCCTGCAAGCAGCTGGTGCTGATGCACAGCCCGGGACGCCTGGGTCCGGTCCTGGAGCGCTTCCGCCCGCGCATGGAGGAGCTGTTCGCCTGCGTCGACGGGCTGGCCGCACGGCACGGCGCGGTGGTGGTGGACCTGTACGGGGCGCCCTCGCTCGGCGACCCCCGGCTGTGGGACGTGGACCGGCTGCATCTGACGGCCGAGGGCCACCGGCGGGTCGCGGAGGCGGTGTGGCAGGGCCTCGGCTACGAGCCCGAGGACACCGAGTGGCGCACGCCGCTGCCCCTCACACCGCCGCCCGGGTGGGTCGCCCGCCGGGTCGCGGACGCCCGGTTCGCCCGGCAGCACCTGCTGCCCTGGATCGGCCGACGGCTGACGGGCCGCTCGTCGGGCGACGGTCTGCCGCCCAAGCGGCCGGAACTGCTGCCGTACGAAGGACCGACGGTGTACCCGTCATGACGGCGACGCGGGTGGTCAACGTCAGGGGCCGACTCCACGAGTACGGCCCCCGGCTGGAGCACGCCCCCGAGGACCTCGTCTACGTCGGCCGCCGCTGGACGATGGGCGGCTGGGACCTGCCCCGACACCCGCTGTACAACCCGTTCGCCTACGACACCCCGACGAAGAGGCGCGACGGGACGCGGGCGGAGGTCATGGCCAAGTACCGGGCGTATCTGCTGGAGCGGCCGGAGCTGCTGGACCTGGTGCCTTCGTTGCGCGGGAAGGCGCTGGCCTGCTGGTGTGCGCCCGAGCTGTGCCATGCGGAGGTGCTGGCGGAGCTCGCGGAGACGCTCCCCCCGTCCGTCTTGTAGCTTCCGACGAACGCACCCGCGGCGCTGGCCTGCACAAAGCGCCAGTAGAATCCGTACACTGTTCTACGTCGTTGCAGATATCCGCTGATCAGCGGCCATGTGAGAGATCTCCGGGGAGATCGTTTCTCACAAAATCTCACACAGGGGCTTTTCGATCTCCCCCGTGGAAGCTGTCCCAAGCGGTCGCCGCGGCCCTCATGTCCTCGACGTCGACCGTGACGTACTTCCGCTTGGTGAAGCTCGCGTTCGTGTGGCCGGCCCACGCGGCGAGGACGACGTCAGGGACGCCGTTCACCGCGAGGTACGACAGGCAGGAGTGCCGCGCGTCGTACAGACGTACGCGGCGCATCTCCAGCTCGCGCATGAGCCGATAGGCGTGCTCGCGCAAGTGCCGTGTGTTCCTCGGGATCCCGAGCTGGTCGACGACGACGTATCCGGAGTCGGTGTAGCCCTCGCCTGCCGCGAGCTTCTCCCGGGCCTGGACGGCGCGGAACTTCTTCAGGGCCTCCAGTACCGGGCCGGGAAGCGGCAAGACGCGTTCGCCCGCCTCGGTCTTGGTGTCCTTCTCCAGCACCGTTACGTTGCCGATCATCGTGCGGGTGTTGGCCGTCTCCAGCGTGGCCAGCTTCAGGTCAACGTCCGTCCAGCGGAAGCCGACGACCTCGGCCGGCCGTAGGCCCATGAGGCTGAGCAACAGCGGGGCGTACAGGCGGTCACGCTCGATGCCCGCAATGAAGCGCTGCACCTCGGCTGCGGTCCACGGCTTGACCCTGGGGCGTTCCCGCTTGTCGGTCTTCTTGTCGGCGAGGCTGACCCGCACGAACTGCGCGGGGCTTTCAGGGATCAACTTGCGGACGACCGCACGCTTTAGCGCCTCCCGGAGGCGGGTGAGAACACCCTCGGCGGTCGACACGGCGAGGCGAGTCCCCAGCGTGCCTCCCGCGCGGCGCCCGTTGGCGACGATGTCGTCGATGCAGTCCTGCACCTGGTCCTCTGTGAGCTCCTGGAGACGGACGTGCCCGATGCGGTCGTAGACGTGCACGAGGGCGAGCCTGTACGTGCGGATCGTCGTCGCCTCGACGTCGCGCCGCTTGTACTCCAGCCACTGGTCAAGCCACTCCCCCACCGTGATCTTGCTGGGCAGGATGAGCGTGCCCGCAGACCGCTGGTGCTCGATGCGGTTGCGCTCGTTCTTCACCTCGGTCTTGGTGTCGCGGGTGATGGTGAGCTGGATTCGCTTGCCGTTCTCGTCACGGCCGGCGTCCACCACGGTCCGGTACCGGGTCTTGCCGTTCTGCAGTGTGACCTTCTTGATCTCGGCCATGCCCCCCTCTTCTCCTATTCAGGCACAACGGCGACGACAGAGAAATCCGGGGCAAGCTGAGCGTCCAGCCCCTCCTTCTTCGCGTGGTGCAACCACGTGTTCACCGTGGCGGGCGACACGCCGCGCTTCTCCGCGACGACAGTCGCAGGCGCCTTCTCCCCTGCGGCGGCGGCAGCGTTGTACTCCAGCTGCACCTCGGCGAGTCGGGTGAGGCGGTTCCACCTCCGCTGCGCACCAGGTCCGCTGTCCGGGTCCACGTCCGGATGGTGCGAGCGGACCATCTTCTCGGCGCGCTCCGGGATCTTCTCGACGGGCGGCGGCGCCTCGAACACGCCGGCGCTCAGGTTCAGCGGTGCCCCTTCCGGAGTTCGCTGGCCAAAGGTGAGGACCATTCGGGCAACGCGCTCAAGCTTCACGAAGGGCAGGTCTCGCACGAGCGTGGCGCCCACTGGCTTCCACTCCCCCACGGGCGCATCGGGCGCTTGTTGCACGCGGATGCCGTAGGGCCCCTCCACTTTTCGGCCGTCCCGTACGACGTACTGGAGCCGCACAAGGACATGCGGGTGACTCGCGGGTACAAGGTCCACGAAGACCTCGCGGACGCCCTCCGGGGCGCCCGCGATCAGCTGAGGGTCAGAGATCTCAATGCGGTGCTGGAGCGGGCTGGTCATGCGGTACATCGTGCCCGCCGGGGAGCCGGATTGCAATGTAAAGGATCGTCTCTCGAAAGGTGTTGGATCGACTTTCGCAATGTGACGGGAAGCCTTTATGATGGAGGCATGAGCCCCGAAGACCTGCGGCGGGTCAGCGAAGTTCGTGCGCTTGTCGCCAGCGGCAAGGCACGCGAGCAGCGCGAGAGCCGCCGACTCCAGCTCCAAGAGATTGCCGACGCCGTCGGCGTCACCCCCTTGACCGTCTATCGCTGGGAGCGGGGCATCACCACGCCTCGTGGAGCAGCGGCGCTGCGGCTGGCCAAGGTCCTTGAGATCACCGCGGGGGCCGTCTAATGCCCACGAAGAAGACCGAGCCGCCGACGCTCGCCGAGGTGAAGAAGTGGCCTGCGACGGTCAACGTTCCGCGCGCTGCTCTCGCTCTCGGCTGTAGCCGGTCGCATCTGTACGAGCTGATCAAGCGCGGCGAAGCGCCTGTCCGGACCCTCTCGTTCGGCACACGCCACGTCGTCATCACTGCCTCTCTGGTGGCCGTTCTTGAAGCCGCCTGAGGCGCAGAACGGCCCGGCCGTCGGTGTCATCACCACCAGCGACCGGGCCTGAACGCCCACCCATGACGAAGCCCCGGCTCAACCGCCAAGCAGATCCGGGGCCACGTCTTCTCGAACCAAGAAGGAGGACGTATGTCCCCCATGATGCCGTACTTCCTGCGCAGCCCACGGAGGTCGCAGCGGTCGGCCGTACGAAATCCACGCCGACGGCGACCGCGCCCGCGCCGGTGCTGCGTTCCCGGCTCGTCGCCGCCCTCGGTCGTGACGACGGACATGGGGCGCTGCTGCTCGCCGCGCACCTGGCAAGGAGCGCGGCATGAGGAAGCGCCACGGCTACCGCTCGCGTAGCGCTGGGGTACGGCGCGCATCCCGTAAGACCACGCGATACGACCCGACGACCCCGTCCCGCACCGTGCTGCGCGCCGAGCTCCGCGCGGTCCGGCTCACGGTGAGGTCCGCGTGACCGCCCGTACCGCTCGCACTCGCCTGGCCGACACAGCCGGGCGGGTGCGCCTGCACAGTGTCCCGCCGGACGCCATGGCCGGCGACGTCGCCCACCTCCGCGCCTGCGCACAGGCCGAAGCGCTCCACGTGAACGACTGGCCCGAGTACGGCAGCCCGCCGTGGCTTCGGCTCCCTGCCGACGACCCGCGCGTGTACGTCGCCACCTTGGAGGCCGCCGAGTTGCACCGCATGCACGTCCAGCGGATCTACGCCGACGCCCACACGCAGGCCCTCAACGTCCTCCAGACAGCCGCCGAGGTCCGCGCCGCTCGCAAGGGCACCATGCGGACGCGCCCGGCCCACACGCTCACCGCTACGCCCGGATGGCCGCCGGTCCAAATTCCCGGCCAGCCCGGCGAGTACCTCACGTACCAGGGGAACGAGTGACCATGTACGACGTATCTCCGCCGCCGCTGCACGTACGAGACCCGCTCTCGCACGGCGCGGCGGCGGGGCCACACGGCCCCGTCCTGGGGCCGTTTGCGGACGATGGACAGTGGCCAACGGAGCCACCGTCGGACGATGAAGCGCCGACGCCTGAGCCGCGCGGTCTCATTCTCCGGCCCGCTTCCGGGATCAAGATTCGGCCCGTGCGGTGGCTGTGGGACACCACTCCGGAGGGCGCCCCACCCACCTCGCACGGCCGTATCCCGCTGTACTCGCTCGCCATCGCGGCCGGGCCGCCAGGACTCGGGAAGTCTCAGTTCGCGGTGTGGATGACCGCGAGGATCACTCGCGGAGATCTACCCGGCGAGCTGTACGGGAAGCCTCGGGGCGTCATCTACGCCGCAGCCGAAGACTCCTGGACGTACACGATCGCCCCGAGGCTCGTCGCCGCAGGCGCGGACATGGACCTCGTCTTCCATGTCGCGGTGCGGGACATCGACCACCCATACGCCCGGCTGACGCTGCCCATCGACACGTCGCTGCTGGCCAAGGAAGCCGAGCGGTACAGCGTCGCCCTGCTCGTGATGGACCCGCTGCTGTCGTACATCGACAAGGGCGTCAACGACTACAAGGCCGCCGAGGTCCGCGCCGCATTGGAACCCCTCGTTGCCGCTGCGGACCGGCACCACTTCACAATCCTCGGCCTCGCCCACTTCACGAAGTCGGGCTCCGCTGACCCGGTCAACCGCGTGGCTGGCTCGGGTGCGTTCGGTCAGCTGCTCCGCTCCCTGATCGCCTTCGCCAAAGAGGAGGGGGACAACGGGGCGGACGACCGATTCGTCATGAGCCTGGAGAAGAACAACCTCGGCCGCCTCGGTCTGCCCTCGCACGAGTTCACTATCCAGCCGGTGACCATCGACACCGAGGAAGGCCCGTCGTACGTCTCGCGGTTCGTCCTCGGCCCGGAGACGAACACCTCGGTTCGCGACGTCATGCGCGACGAGTCCGCGCCGGACGCCAACCGCGGCGAGACCAACGAGACCGTCGAGTGGCTGCGCGGCTACCTCACTGATCAAGGCGGCGTCGACCTGGCGGCGGACGTCAAGACGGCGGCCCGCAAGGACGGCATCAGCGAGTCGAGTCTCCAGCGCGCGCGCCGGAAGCTCGGCGTGACCATGCGTCACTCCGGATTCGGGAAGAACCGACGCTCTGAGTGGAGCCTGCCGGGGGCGCTCGCCGAGGACGGAGACGAGTGATGCGCGCCCGCCTCTCTATCCCCATGGCACACATGGCACAGATGGCAGACATGGGCCTGACCTGCGGCGATCCCATGAGTGTCAGGTGACAGACATGGCACGGATGGTGACACACATGGCGCTCCATCTCTGCCATGTCTGTCAGCGCGTGTCACCCATGTTTGTCACTACAAAACAGCAGGTCAATCCCATGTTTGCCATGTATGTCATCTATTCCCCTTTACGTAGGGAGACCCGATGGAACCCGAACGCACCGATTACCTGTTCGGTGACCTCGATCCCTCAGCCCTCGCCGCCGCCTACCAATGCGGCCACTGCCAGAGCGAGACCAGCACCCGCACCGACGAGGCCGGCATCGTCCACCTCGTCGTTCACCACGACGACGGCTGCCCCGTCCTCACCGGTGTCCTGTCCGCGTTGCCCGACGCGGTACGCGCGGTCGTCCCCGACACCTTCCGCCCCTGAGCCGAAGCAACCCACGGAGAGATCATGCTCGTCCCCGAACCATCACCCACCGGCTTCCACGCCCACTACTGGACACAAGCCGACTTCCTCGCAGGCAAACCCTCCCGACACAGCCCCATCGTCGGATGGGACGACCTCGGCAACCCCCTCACCATCGACAACCGCGGCCGGCGCGTCCGGGCCGAGGACCTGCCCGACTTCCACAGCGTCAGGGAGAGCCCGCGCATCGTCGCTGCGCTGCCGGGAAACGGATGGCGGGTCATCTGGCAGCCAGTCCCCGAGGCCCTCCCCTCCGTCGCGTTCGTCATCGCATGGGCCGTCTACAGCGACGGGCGGATCCGTCCCATTGCGAACATCCTCGGCGAGCAGTACATGCAGCCCCTCGACCTCAGCGACGGCGACATCCGGCTCGTACCGCCGGCGAAGGACGCCGGGGGCGTGTGCTTGTCCTGCGGCAGGAACTGCGACGACCCGTTCAGCCCGGACTTCGTCACGCTGGCGGGGTGCGGGGGACTGTCCGGCGAGGAGACGGCCGTCGAGATCCACGGGCCGGTGTCCCCGTGACCGAGTCCACCTCCGCTGTCGAGCAGGCAGTGCATGCCCGCATAGCCGCGGCCCGCGTGAAGGTACAGGCCGCGCGGGAGCGGCGGGAGTCCCTCACCGAAGCCCGAAAGCACGGTCTCGCCCGACGGCACGCGCAGAAGTTGCGTCGACAGGCCGACACCCAGTCGGTCAGTGAGCCCGACGCCGAGCAGCAGGCCGACAAGCCCGAGGAGTCCCCGTGATCCGCGCCCTGCACCGCGTACGCGGCGCCTCGGCGGTCGGTGCCCGACACCCGGGCGAGACCGGACCGTTCGGCGTACGACCGCACGAGAACTCGGCAAATTTGCCGCTTTTCTCCGAGGACCACGACCAGGACGACCTCGACGACGACGGCCAGGACGCCGAGGACGACGACCCGGCTCGTAAGACCGGCTCGTAAGACCTCGGTCGTACGACGCTCGTAAGACCTCGGACTTACGACAACGGCCGGCCCGCGGGAATCGGGCCGGCCACCCCGCCAGCATCCCAGAGGGGACCGACATGACCGATCCGCCCGCATCGCGTCCGGCGTCGTTGCGTCTCAAGGCTTCTGCTGTTTCACCTTCTCCGGTGGGTTGGCGGCCTCGGCGTGGGGGGCCTTATCCACGCCTTCGTCTTGATCTTGGGGTGAAGGTTGAGCAGGGGCTTGCGGTCGTCGAGTTGGTTCTCGGTGAGAGGCGGACGTTTCGTGAGGCGGCTGGTGTGTTGGGGATGAGTCCTACGACTGCGTGGCGTCGCTATCACTGGCTGATGGATTGGTTGCTGCCTGAGCGTCACGGTCGTCGGGCGAAGCGGCTTCCGCCGCAGCGTGGGACGCGGGCTTGTCCTCGTGGCCGGCCGTGGATTGAGGAACTGGATGGTCCTGGTGGGCCGCTTCATCGGAAGGGGATTGAGCGATGAGTCCGACGAATCGTCGTGCGCGGGTTGATGCGTTGTTGCCGCTTGCGTTTGGCCGGTCGCTGGCTTCTGTGGCTCGGGAGGTGGGTGTGTCCCGGGGCACGGTGGGGACGTGGAGGCGGGATCCCGCGTATGCGGCTGAGGTGGAGCGGCTGTCGGTGTTGGTGGCGCAGGAGCCTTTCGATGGGGAGGCGGTGTTGGCGGCTGTGGTGGAGGCGTCGGGGCGGATCAATCCGTTGGGTGGCCGGGTTGTGGTGTCGATTCCTGTGGGTGCGTCCGCGCGTCGGCGGCGTCAGTTGCTGGCGCGGGGTATTGCTCGGGCGCTGGAGGAGGGGGAGCGGGACGGGTGACCGGTTGCCCAGCGCTTGGGGTAACGGTTGTCGAGTTCCCACAATGGTGGAGGCCCGGCCCTGGGAGACCAGGAGCCGGGCCTTTTGCCGTGACCACACCATCGAACGCCCTTGCATTCTAGCCCATTTATGCAGGTGAAAGCGCTAGAATGATCGTAGCTATTCGGTCTGACGTGACGTGAATAGCGATCATCGGACAGGGAGATGTGTTGTGGTTACTCCACAAGAGATTGATGATGCTGAGGCCGCTGTCGAGGTGGCTGAGCTGAAGCTCGACCAGGCCGAGGACTTCCACGCGAGCGCCGGCAGTGAGACCGCGGTGACCGAGCTCCGTATCGCTCGTGCCGGCGCGCACACGGCCCGGGATCGGCTCCGTCAGCTCCGGACCCGGTACGCGGCGGAGCAGGCCGCAGGACGGGCGCGGCAGGCGGCTGAGGGCGGGTTCCCGGAGAAGGAGCGCAAGGCGGTCACGAAGCGGCTGGAGACGGCCCGTGATGAGGCTGTGGCGGCGGTTGTGGCCGCGCAGCGGGCGGCGGCCGAGGTGTTGGTGAAGGTGGCCGCGTACGACGTGGCGGTGCGTGCGGTGGCGGCGGAGTTGAAGGGGCGGGGTCTGTCGGCGGACGACGGCCACGACCTCGGCGGCACGGCGGGCGGGGTTGTCCATCTTGGTGGCGAGGTGTGGCGGCCAGCTGATTCGGGGGCGCTGCTGGGTGCGGTGATGCAGGCGGCGGTGGCGGAGCGGGATCCGCGGCATCCGCTCGCGCAGATGCGGTGGCAGCAGGTGGGTGGGCTGGCGGAGAAGACGGCCCGGGATGAGCTGCTGGCGCGGGCGGTCGAGCGGTGAGCGCGCCGTACGCCGAGGACATTGGCGGGTACGGCGGCCCGTCGGATGACGGGGTGGGGATGGCGCTGTGGCGGCTGTCGCATCGTCTCGATGGTGCTCGTGAGGAGTTCGCGGCGACCGTGGGGGAGCCCGCGAGTCCGCTTCTGGAGGTGCTGCTGGCCGGTCTAGGCGCGTCGGGTGGGCAGTGAGTACGGGTATGGAGGCCCGCCCCTCGTCTCAGGAGGGCGGGCTGACCCCGATGTTCGCCACCATGTACCAGCTGCAATACGGAATCCCCAGGGGACCCTTCTTTCACGGAGGCGCGCCCGGCCTACAGCCCGGTGACAAGATCCTTCCTTCCCGGGTGACAGGCTCGCCGCGGCCCATGAGGGACTTCTACCCGAAGCAGATCACCGCGGCGACGCATCCGTGGCTTCTGCGTGATGACCTCGTCTTCTTCTCCCCGTACTGGGACTTCGCTGCTGCTTTCGCTGCGGCGTACCCCGACGGCGCGGTCTACGAGGTGCAGCCGGATGGCGAGATCTCACTCGATCCGGACGCTCCGGCGGGCGAGGGGTGGCGTGCTCGGTCGGCGACGATCACTCGGGTCGTTACCCCGATGGTGGAGTTGCCCCGCCACCTGCCGATGAAGGATCTCGCTGACCGGTTCGGGCAGACATCGGCGGTGACGAATCGCATGGCGAGTCTGCTGCGGCGCGAGAAGCCCCGCCAAGTGGCCTGCGAGCGCGGGCACACTCACTTCGGCCAGTTCAACGCGGCCGGCATGCTGCTGCGCGACAAGCGGCGGTATCTGGTGCAGCTGCGGGCGCCTGGCACGCAGCATGGCGGCAGTTGGGGGCTGCCTGGGGGCGCGCTGCACTGGGAAGAGCACCCGTACAGCGGGGCGTTGCGGGAGGCGGTGGAGGAGATGGGGCCGCTCCCGGAGTTGAAGCCTCGCGTGATCGTGGTGGACGACCATGGCGGCTGGAAGTACTACACGGTCGTGGCGGATGTGCCCGAGTCGTTCATGCCGGTCGGGGGAGATGGGGAGGGGGTGGCGTACCGGTGGTGCACGGAGGCCGAGTTGTGGGCGCTGCGGCTGCACCTGGGGCTCGCTGAGGCGTGGCCGCGGCTGGTGGACTTGCTTGCCCGCTACTGAGCTACGGCGCACCCGCCCGCCCTCTCGTCCCAGAGGGACGGGGGCGCAGAGGACGGGCGGGCGTACATGCGGCGGCCGCCTCCGACGGGGGGCGGAGACGGCCGCTTTCCCGCTACCGGCGCGATCAGGTCGCAGGCCGGCCGCAGGGGATCGTCACCGGTGCGATCGGCGTGCCACGCCGGTGACGGGGTCTACTTCCAGGTGGTCTTGGCGTAGTGGTCCTTGTGGTCGCGGCCCTGGTGGTCTGGCGGCCACGTGCAGCGTCCCCTCCTGTGCGGGTTACGCACCCAGCAGTACCCGGCTGCCCGACCGGCCCGGAGGTCGTCGCTCCACTGTCGGTCCTGCTGTTTGTCAGCCATCGGTTCTACTCCTTCGGGGTTCGGGGTTGCGGACGCCGGGGCCGCTGGGGGTAAGGGCAAACGGAGGCCGCTTGCCGTGTTTCTAGGGCCAGGCGCCGCAGCACCTGGTGGGTGTCGCAGTACTCGCTGTTATGGCAGCGCGAGCAGGCGCGGCAGTGGTGCGCGTACACCCGTCGGGCCTCCGCATTCACACAGGCGCGGCAGCCGTGCGGGTGGATCGTCATGCCGTAGAGGCCGGGCCGCACGCCGAGGTCGATGCTCGTCGCTGGTGTGAGCGGTGTCCCGCACCAGGGGCAGGCGCCGCCCTCCCGCTGATCCTCGGTCAGGGTGGGCGTGTGCGGCAGGGCGAGCATGGTCGTGCCCCGCTCGGCGGGGTCCATGGCGGGCCTCATCGGTCGGCGAGGGGCACCAGGCGGTACCGGTCACGGCACGGCGGGCAGGCGAACAGCGCCGGGGCGCCCCCTCGGGAGACCGTCTCGAGGACATCGATCAGCCGGACGTCCTCGGCGTCCCCGTTGTGCCAGCAGCAGTAGCCGTGAGCGGTGGTCGTGGTCGTGGTCGTGGTCTGTGTGCTGCTTGTGTGCTGTGTGGTCAGCTTCTCTGGCCTGGTCATCGCCCCTCCCTGAGGTTCTCGTGGTGGTCGCATAGGGCGTTGAGGACGCGGGCGAGTCTGCGGGCGTAGGCGACCGGGCCGTGCGGGCTGGGGTTCGGTTTGGCTTGGAGTTTGCCGCGTGCTTCGCCGACGCAGGCGAGGGCGCAGTAGCGGGGGATGCTGTCTTTGTGGAGTCTCTTGGCCGCGCGTTCGACTTCGGGGGCGATCAGCTCAAGGTGTCCGCGCAGGGTGCCGGTCAGCGTGTCCAGTTCCTCACCTGCGGGCGGCAGGGCGTCCGGTGCGTCGTCCGGGCCGAGCACGAGGTGCGCGGTGGCTCGCATGGCGACGACGTCCAACGGCAGGACTCCCGCGTCGCTGCCCGTCTTCTGCATGACGTTCACCCCGGATCTCTCATCGCTTCCGACACCCCCAGACAACTGCCGCCGCAAGGTGGGCGCCGGACATGGCGGCGGACCTTACGGCGGACTTTTCATCGGCAGGCGGACTTTCCATGGCCGACGCAACGGCTACGGTCAGTTGCAGCGGTCACACTGGGGGTAGGAAGTGGACGACGAACAGACGCCGTTCGCGCGCGAGTGCGCAGCGCGCGGGTGGGACAGACCAGCAGTGTTCCTACGCGCGTTTGAGGCAACCGCCGGCCTGGTGGGTGAGCACGTCGCGGTAACCGACCGGCAGTTCCGGCGCTGGCGCAAACCGCATCCGCCGCGCCCCCGCCCCCGCGCCTGGCGAGTGCTGCACGCGATGTTCGGCATGAGCCCGCTGGACCTCGGTTTCCGCGGCCCCGAGCCGAGTGCCATTGTGGAGGTGCCACCGAGCCACACAGAAGGACCGTCCGTGGATCGCCGCGCCTTTGTCGCCGACTCCTTTGGCGCCGCCGCTGGCCTCGCCCTGGGAGCCTCCGACGCTGTGGGTACCGCACACATCGTGGAGCTCCGTGATGGCCTGCGTTCCCTCTACACCCTCGACGACGCGTACGGCGGGGGAGATGTCCGCTCCCTTGCGGTGCGACACCTGCGGCGGGTGCGCAGGGTTGTCAACACCGGCAGATACCCGGACACCATCGGCCGTCAACTCCAGTTGCTCGCCGGGGAGACCGCCGAGCACTGCGCATGGCTGTACTACGACGCGGACGACCAAGACGCCGCTCGCCGCTACTGGGGCGAGGCACTGACCACTGCCACCATGCTGCGTGACGACGGCCTCGAAGTACTGGTGCTCGCCTCCCTGAGCATGCAGGCCAGCTACGAAGGCCGCCCGCGCGACGGGTACGACCTCGCCCGCGCTGCGCATCAGCGGGCAGTCAGCCTCGGCTCGCCGGTCCTTCTATCGTTGATCGCTGCCCGCGAGGCCCGCGCTCTGACCCTTATGCGGGACCACAGCGGCGCCCGTAAACGGCTCGCCGACTCCATGCGCATGGTGGATCGTTCCGACCGGGGGCGGCCGACACCCGAGTGGGCAGCGTTCCACGGGCACGCGGAGCTGGACTACGCACAGGGTCTGCTCTACACCGAAGCGGGGCACCACAAGGCAGCGGTGCCGTTTGTGCGTGCTGCTCTGGCCCACCAGGACCGCACCTACGGACGGAACCGGGCCCTGTACCGGCTCACTCTGGCTCGGGGTCTCGTGCAGGCCGGGGAGGTCGACGAGGGCGCGGCCGAGGCAGTCGGCAGTCTCGAGCACCTGGAAGAGGTGGAGTCCGCGCGAGTCACGCGGCGCCTGGCCGAGGTCCGCGAACTGCTCGCAGGTGTGGACGCCGTCAGCGCCCGCCAGGCGGCCGATGAACTGACCGAGTACACCCACCAGAAGGGACACGATTGATGGCCGAGGTGACGTGCGAGCGGTACGAAGGGCCTGAGGCAGCGGCCCAGCTCGACGCATTCCTTCCCGCCTATGAGGAGGTGTACGTCGACCCGCCGTACTGCGAAGGGCCGCGGGACGTGGCCGACTTCATCGACCGCTACCAAGTCCAGGCGCAGCGTCCCGGGTTCCGTCTGGTCCTCGCCCGCGAGGGTGGCGAGGTCGTCGGATTCACCTTCGGATACCGGCTCCCGGCAGATACGGGCTGGTGGAACAACCTGCTGGAGCCGCTGCCCGAGGACTTCACTCGCGAGACCGGTGAGCGCACGTACGTCATCATCGAGCTGGCGGTGCGCAAGCCGTGGCGGCGGCGGGGCATCGCGGCCGAGCTGCACGCGCGGCTCCTCGGTGGCCTGGCAGTCGAACGGGTGACGCTTACGATGCGGCCGGAGCCGGAGGCGGCGCCGGCACAGTCGGCCTACGCGGCGTGGGGGTATCGGCGGGTCGGGCAGTCCCATCCGTGGGACGAGGCGCCGTTCTACGACGCCATGGTGTTGAACCTGCGCTGAGCAACAGCCCCAACCGCATAGGGGATGCGGTGTGCTGGCTGTGACCTGCGAGTTTGCGTAGGGGGTGGCACTCGCATGGCACGCCGGGGGCGTGCTGGGGAGTGCATGCGCAGCGCTGGTTAGCCTGACCGGTTTCGGGTACTTCGTCCGGGAAACTCCCCACTTCGAACGGAGCCGCAATGATCATCAAGAGAATGCACGAAATGGGCATCCGCAGCGAACACGCCTACCTGGCCGCCTTCACCTCCATCGGCCTCACCGTTATCACCTGGGCCACCAGCCTGAAAGCCGAGCCCAGCTCCCAAGCAGACCTCGCCCGCGCCGACCGCTGGGGCATCTTCATCGGCGAATGGGCACCCACCTTCTTCGGCCTCGGCCTCGCCCTCTCCCACTACGAGCAACAGGACGGGACTCTGACCGCCGCCAACGTCCACGAACTCCGCGAGAAGCAGAAGGCCGGCTGACCGGCGGGTCATCTTGGGGGAGGCTGGCGGCGTGGCTTCCGTGATGCCCGTGGTCGTGTACCCGCCCGACGAGGATGGCGGCCGGCGGGTGCGCGTCGACGGGGAGCTACTCGGCCGGGCGTACGCGCTGTGGGACATCGCCGAGTTCCTGCGCCGGGCCGGGGTCGAGGGCGCCGACGAGACGTACGTCGAGGAGTCCGGTCTGATCGAGTGGCGGGGCGGCGGCCCGGACGTATGGGAGCACTGAGCGGCCACAGGGTGCGGGGTGTGGGCACCGTCACGGCACGGCCGGTGGCGGCGGCGTTGCCCAATCGTCGAAGTACCCGAGGACCTGGCCGCACGGCGTCCACCGATCCCGGGGGATCACACCGCGGGCGTCCGCATCCGTACAGACGGCGGGCGTGGGCATCTCGGTCAGACCGTCGTCGACAGCCACATCCGGGATGCCGGTGGGCACCTCGGGCTGCTCGGGCCAGATCTCAGTGACCGTGACGGTCGGCGTGGGGCGCGGCTCGTCGTCGAGGCTGACCAGGAAGTTGATGCCGCCGAGGAACATCACGGCGGCCACGGCGGCGAGGAACAGCCACCACAGGGCGACGAGCAGGCTCGCCCCGTTGGAAGGCTGGCGTGTGCGCATGGCTCATGTCCCCGTTCAGTCGGCGCTGCTGGCACGAGCTGACCGCAACGCAGTTCTACTTTGCCTGCCGCTTCCTCGGGTCGAGCCGCAGGACATGGATGACCGCCGTGATCATGAGTGCCCACACGGCCACGGCAAACAGGGCGTTGACGTTCGGCTGCACCACGGCGAAGCCGAACACGATCGCACTCCCCACGAAGTACACCGCCGCAGCCCAAGCAGGTACGACCCCGCGCCGCCACGCGACCACGAACGGCAGGAAGGCGAAGACGGACATGCTGATGAGCGGCACGACTGCCCACGCATAGCGCTGCCAGGGCTCGCGGAACATGCGCGGCCGTGGCGAGTACGTCAGGTGAGCGTTCGGCGAAGGATCCCCGTGTACGGACATGGTGCCCAGCATGGCCCGCGCGGCCACCAGGGGTTGGCCGTTCGCTGATAGTGCGGCCGAGATTGTCACCGCGGAGGCCTCGGAGCTGTGGCGCGGGTGCCTGCCTCGTGGGTCCGCCGCCACGCGTTGTGTGCGCGCCGGCCGACGCGCAGCCGGAGCTTCCGGCCACGGCAGCGCGGGCACGTCCGTACCTTCCGGAACCGCTCGATCTCACCCGCGCCCGCGCACCTCCGGCACGGAGCGAACGGCTTCACCGCGCACAACACTGCGTAACATCCGGCCGCCAGGAGCAGCAGGGCACAAGCAGCAAGCATGAGGGACGGTTTCCTCTCTGAGGTGGGTGTTTCCCGTTTCCCGGGGCCCCTGCCGCTAGACGCTAGGTAACAGGTCAGGGGCATGTTTTGGTGCTAGCGGAGGTGCTAGGCCTAGCAGGGCCGGGTGCTAGGCCAAGCAGCCGTACAAGCGTCAGGCCGCGGCCCGGTCCGCGTCACGGCGAGTGACAGCGGCGGCCACGTCGGCCCGCTTGATGCCGCGCTTCGTGGTGCCCTTGCCGTCGTCCCCGGTCGCCCACACGTCGGCCGTCGCCACGCCCCACGGCTTGAGGTTCGGGGCGACCGTCGCAGTGGTCCACTCGCCGTAGACGTCCGGCCAGGACTCGACGAGGCGGGCGGCGATCCGCTCGCACCACAACTGCTCCTCATCCGGGCGGAACACCTTCAGCACGTCGCCAAGGACGTCCATCCCACGCGAGGCAGACGGGCCCTGGCCGAGGGCGTGGCCGGTGATGTTCCCGTACTCCTCGCGCAGCTGCCGGGCGCGGGCGACGACGCCCTCGGCGCCGGGCCCGTCGACGAACGCGGATGCCACGATCTGCGGGTCGTCGCCCTCGCCGGACATCCAGCAGATGCCACGGTCCGAGCGGGAGAACATCGTCGCGCGGATGCCGGCCTTGTGGGCGCCGGTGCCGAGGACCATGTCGTTCGCGGTGTGGCCCATGACCTTCAGGCAGAAGCGCAGGACGGCGTTGGCGCTGATGCCGGGCGGCAGGCTCTTGGCGTCGGGCCGCTGGGTGGCGAACATGCCGACGATGCCGAGGGCCGGGCCACGCTTGGCGACGTCCGTGCAGATGGACTCCAGCTCGGCACCGTACTTCTCGTGCTCGAACGGGACTTGGCACTCATCGAACCCGACCACGATCGGGTGCAGGCCGAGGCTCTTGTCGCTGGCCAGGGCCGGGGTCACCTTCGACTCGGGGCAGCGGGACTTGGGCAGGTTGCGAATCACCTTGGCGCGGCGGCGTAGTTCCTCCTTCAGCTCCCGCATGGCGTGCAGGACGTACAGGAGATCCTCGTCGTCCTCGCCGGAGCGGTAGCGGTGGCAGACCGGTTCGAGGGGGCCGAGGTCTCCGGTGCCCTTGAAGTCGAACGCGTACAGCGCGGCGCGCGGGTCCAGCGCGGCGATGAGCAGCAGCAGCCGCAGGAGGAACGTCTTGCCCATGCGGGGGATGGAGCCGATGACGACCGAGGCGAACATCAGGGTGACGACGATGTCCCGCATGCGCTGGTCGTTGCCGAACACGACCGGTTTGAACAGGTCGACTTGGCCGTCCTTCAGCAGCGGCCACGGCGGCTTCGTCGTCTCGTTCATGGGCTTGTCGCCCACCCACAGGATCAGCCGTCCCTCGTGCTCTTCGGGGTCGCCAGAGGGCCACACGCAGCCGAGTTTGCGGCGCAGGCCGGAGGCGAGGGCCTGGCGCTCTTCCATCACGTCCTCCGGCACGACGCCGTAGGGGAGGTCGAGGTCGGCGCGGTAGCCGGGCCCGTCGCGGGTGATCTCGCTGGTGAAGCGCATGCCGTTCATGTCGCCGCCCTTCTTGATGGCGGCGGTGATGCGCGGGTTGCCGATTGATTCGAGGGCGCGTAGCACGATCGTGCCGGTGAGCTTTTGCAGCTCGGTCCGCATGACGGCCGGACCGATGACGGGGGCGTCGGGCTGCTGGCCGAAGTAGCCGAGGGTCAGGATCCCGCCGGCCGCGAAGACGCACAGGAAGGCGGGGGCCATGACGTACAGCCACAGGGCGAAACCGAGGCCGAACACGCAGGCTACGACGGTCACGAAGCCGCGCAGACGGACGCGTCCGCCGCGCAGCCGAGCGAGGCGCATGTACTCCTCGACGTCCTCGGTCCGTACGGCGTGGTCCCGCAGGGGTGCGGCCTCGCGGTCCCACACCCACCGGTTGGTGGAGGCGACGAGGCGGGCGGTGCCGCGCGGGGCCATGAGGGTGAGCTGGGTGGCGTACCAGGGGGCACGGAGTCCGTGGTAGGCGGTGGCGTACCAGGCGTGGCCTGCGGCGCGTTCGACGGTGGCGAGCAGGTCGCGGCGGGAGCGCAGCCACGGGGCGATGATCGGGCGGCGCTTCTCGGTGGTGACCCCGGGGTCGGGCAGCTTGGGGTTGTCGACGGGGACCGGTGCGGACGGCGCGGTGTCGGCAGCCAGGGCCTCGGTCGGCTCAGTGGTGGGTGGGGCGTGTAGCGGGTGTTCGGCGATCTCGGTCATGCTGGGGGCTTCCTGCCTCTTGCTGGGGTATGGAGGCCCGGGGCGGCCGGTGTCCTGGCCGGGAGACGGCCGCCCCGGGGTGTAGCTACTTCTTCTGCTTGCGGCGCAGGGCAGCCTTCTCGATGCGCTCGATACGCCGGGTCAGGTCGCTGATGTCGACGTTGCCGGTGCCGTCGTCGGCGAGGCCGCGCTTCGCGGCGCGGGCGGTCAGGACAGCGAGGCGGGCCTTCTCGACGGTGGTGAAGTCGCTGAACTTGAGGTCGTCGGCGGCCACGGGTTCTCCCTCGGGTTGTGGGCCGGGCTGTCCGGCCCCACCGCACCCCCGCAGTTGTTGCTCAGACGGCTACAACTGGCGGGGGACGGAAGGGCAGGTCAGCGGCCCTTGCGCTGGACGACCGGGCGGATACGGGCAGCGGCCCACCCGGCGGCGAGGATCACGCCCACCAGGGACAGGCCGACCATCGGGAGGTTCGCCGAGACGGCGCCGATGATCCCCATCAACGTTCCGCCGACCAGCACCACGACCGCACACACGGCGGCGGTGCAGACGACGACCACGGCGAGGATCAGGAACGTGACGATGATCAGCCGCTGCATCTCCGGTGACAGCCCCTGCTGCACGGGCGCCTGGACGACGACCGGGGGCGGCGGCTGCCCGATAGTGAAATGCACGGGCCTGCCCTGCTCGTCGTACAGCACGTTCGGGGGGCGGTGGTGTGCGGCCTGCTCGACGTACTGGCGGTACGCCTCCGGCAGGTTGGACGGGTCGAGGTTGCTCATCGCGTCCACCTCCGCAGTCGGGGTGCGCGGGCGCGGACCAGGAGGCCGAGGCCGAACGCGACGACGACCGGCTTTGACAGCAGCGCGGCGACCACCGCGGCGACCACGGAGAGCAGGCCCGGGAAGAGCAGCAGCAAGCCGAGGGCGACCCCCAGCAGGATCCAGCGCATCACAGGAATCCGCCTTCCATGTCGGTGTTGCGGGGCGTTGCGTCGGGCTCCGGTTCGGTCTTCTTCGCGGCCCGCGACAGTGCCGTGCGGATGTGGTTTTCGGGGACGACCAGGCGGCGGGTCCGCTCCAGATGGTCAGCGATCTCGCGGGCCGATGCGTCCTCGCCCAGGGCTGTTGCGGCTTCCTCGACGGCGCCCTGCAAGTTCAGCGCGGGCAGGGCGTTGAGCTGGGGCGCAACAGCCGCATCAGGTCGCTCGACGGTGTACTCCGGGGGCTGCTGGCCGAGGACGAGGGCGACCGCGACGGGGTCGACGGGAACCCCGTACGTGCCGAGTAGTTGCGCGAGTTCGGCGGGGGGCGCATCAGGTCGCGCATCAGCTGCGAGGCGGATCGCGTCGGCCGGGTCCATGTCGGCGAAGCGGGCGCGCAGCACCTCCGTGGCGGAGGCCGCCCGGGGCGGCTTTGCTGCGGACAGCCTGTCCGCAGCAACTGGGACCGTGCCGCCGTACATGCCGACGAGGGCCGCATCAGCACCGTCCCGCAGCCGCCTACGGGAAGCCTCGACCAGGCCCTCCGCCAACTGTGGGTCACCGACCCCGACACGGCCGGCCAGCTTCCACGCCTTGCGCGTCGCATCGTGCTGCACGTCCTCGTCGGGGTGCCCGGCGGCGAGGGCCTGCTGATACGCGAGCTGCTGCACGGTGGCGGCGTTGCGGCGGTCAGCCTCGGCGTCCCGGCCGGTGCGGAAGATGACGACCCGGCGGCCGATCAGGCCGAGGCCCTCGGCGGCGCCACTCATGGCGAGCGGGGTCACGGCGTACACCGCGGACTCCGTCAGCCCGTCGGCGATCGCCAGGCCGGTGAAGCACGCGGACACGGGGGCGAGCCACAGTCCGGCGCGGACGGCGGGCGGGGCTGGTTGTCCGAGCATCGTGAGCCCGAGCATGGTGAGGGCGAGGATGAGGGTGAGGCCCTCTCCTGCGGCGACGACTCCGGCGGCGGTGGCCGCGCGGTGGAATTCGGCGGTGACGTTGGTGTAGGTGCCCCATGCGCCGAAGCCTCCGACGGCGAGCATCGCGATAGCGGCGACGCCGAGGACGATGGCTTGTCCGGTGGACAGTTCTCTGCGGGTGATCGTGCTCATTCGCTCGTCTCCGAGGCGGTCGCGTTCGCGGTGAGCAGCGGGTAGCCGCGTTCGGCGAGGACGGCGTTGAGGTAGTCGAGGGCTTCGGTGTCCTCGATGCGTAGGGCGTGGCGGCCGAAGGCGAGGGCGACAACCTCGGCGGGCGTGGCCTGCGCGATGTCGCTGTCGAGGGCGCGGCGGCTGATGACGTGCTGCGCGGCGTGCATCAGCTGGCGGTGGCGGCGGTCTTCCGCCCGTTGCGCGCGGATCTTCTTCAGGTTCATTCGCCCAACTCCTTCGGGGCGGCGGCGCGCACGACGCGGTGCGCGGCCAGGGTGGTTCCCTCGCGGTCACGGCGCTCGTTCGCGTCGAGCAGCGCGGCCATGAGGGCAGGAACAGACGGGAGCGGCCGGGCCGACCGAGCGGCCGCACGGATGGCGGCGTGCTCGGTCGGCCGGCGGACGGGGCCGCGCTTCACTCGGCACCCCCCGCGAGTACTACGGCCAGCTGGTCGGCGAAGGCGCGCATCTGGTCGGCTGCGGCATCGAGGGCGGCGGCGAGGTCGTACAGGCCGGCCGGGTCCAGGGAGCCGGTGTAGCCGGATTCCTCGACGTACGCGCACAGGTCGCGGCTCATCCGCTCGGCGAGCGGGGACTGCACGAGCATCAGCCTGTACAGGGGCGCGCCGTTGAAGGTGAGCCGGTGCTCGGGTCCGTAGTGGGCGAGGTCGGTCCGGTACTGGGGGCGCGGGTCGGGGTGTCCGGCACACCAGGCCGGTTCGGGAAGGGTGACGTCGCCGTGGTCGATGGTGGGCAGGGTGACGGTGCGGGGCTCGGTGCTCACTGGCCTTCACCCCCACGGTGGTTCTCGGCGTGGCTGAGCTGCTCGGGGCGGGTGCGCGGGGCGTCGATCCAGGCGAAGGGACGGGTGGTGTGCGCGGCTTTGAAGGTGCGGATGGCGGCGCCTTCGGGGGCGTTGGGCAGGGCGTAGACGCGGCCTCCGTCGAGGGAGGCGAGGAGGCGGGCGCCGTGGTGTTCGCAGCCGTCCGCGCCGGCGCCCGTTGCGTCCGTCACCGTGACGGACGCAGCCCCGCTGCACGGGTCCGGGTCGTCGGGGTGCGCGGCCGGGCAGCGTACGACGGCCGGCTCGGCGAGCAGCTGCTGCTCCTCGGCCGCGGCCTGCTCGATGCGGGCCTGCCACGTGGGGTAGGTGGCCGGGTGTTCGGCCGTCCACTCCCTCAGGCGGCCCGTGTGGTGGTCGATGTCGCCGTGCCGCAGGAGGAGTTCGAGGATGACGCGGGTGTCGTTCGCGCGGCGGGTGAGCAGGTCCGCACGTACGGCGTCGTCGGCCGGCCGGTCGGCGAGGGGGACGTCGAGGGCGTCGCGGATCGCGGTGAGCAGGTCGCGTACGGGCCCGGGCAGGGCGCCCACCGCGAGGGTGGGCGCCTGCTCAGGCTTACGGGCGCTCACGCGCGCCCCTTGGTGATGGCGCGGATCCGGGCGTCCTCGTGCTCGCGGTCCAGGCGGTACACCTCGGGGTCGCCCTCGAAGTCGCCCACGGCGATCTCCTCGGCCTGGTCGCAGAGCACGTCCAGGCGGGCGGCGAACTCGCGCATCTCACGCGCGACCTGCCGGGCCTTGGCCGGGGTCAGCTCGCCCGTGCGCGGCCCGTTGTGGACCCACACCTTCGTGGTGCGGCCGTACGCCTGCGGCCGGTAGCCGCTGACGTAGACCTGCGCGCCGAGGAACGGCAGTTCGGGGCCGTCCGGGTCGGGGTCGGAGTCGATGTCCCGCATCTGCGTTTCGATCGGGGCGGTGGAGTGCCAGCCAGGTTCGCCGTCGGGGCCGGCGTGGTCGAGCTGGCACTGCGGGTTGCACCCGTACTGGGCGATCCACGCGGGGCCGCGCTGTGCGGCGGTGAGCGGGGCGTCCTCGTTACGGAACTCGGTCACCTGCATGCCGCGCTCGGCGAGCTGTGCCCGGAGCCGGGTCTCGGCGTCCGCGAGGGAGATCCGGGCCGGGTCGTACGCGGCCTCGACGTCGTACTCGACTCCAGTGACGGGCCACCAGATGGCGCACAGGCCCTTGCCATCGTCGAGCTCGGCGCGGCCGATCAGGACGGTGACCGTCTTGGTGTCGGGGTGGGGGCGGGCTTGGTCGACGACGTACGGCAGGTGGCCGGTCGGGGCCAGGTCCAGCGCGGGCGTGGCCATGAGGCCGAACGGGTTGGTGGCGGTGCTCATCAGACCGTCACCCCCGCCAGGGTGAAGGCGGCGATGCGGGCGGCGGCGGCCTTGTACTCCGGCTTGCGCGGCTTGTACGCGGCGACCAGGCGGGCGACCTGTGCGAGGGTCCAGCGGGCCACGGCGCGGGTGCGGCGGGCGCGGCCTCCGGCGACGGTGCGGCGGGTCGTGGCGGTGGCGGCGGGGGTGAGGCCGATCCGCTTGGCGACCGTGCGGAGGCCGTTGGCGATGCCGGTCGCGGTGTCCTTGGCGACGCCGGCGGCGACGGCCACGGTGGCGAGGGAGCGGGGGCGGCGGTGGCAGCTGGCGGTGAGGCGGGTGCCGGCGGCGCGGCGGCGGAGGGTGGCACGAAGGGCACGGCGATTGGTGCGGTGCTCGCGGCGGGTGGCAGCATGAGCCATAGCGGGTCTCCTGGTTGAGTCAGGTGGATTCCGTCAGGCCCTTGGTCGGTGCTCCAACACCGCCCGAGGGCCGCTTACGTTGTCGGCTGGTTTCCCTGCCAACACCTCCACTATAGGGAACATCGTGTTCCATCGTCAAGCGCTCTGACGCTAGACAATGTGACCAATCTGCGTAACATCAGGTTCCATGACTCTGGATGGAACACTATGTGCCATGGATAAGCGATCACTGGCTCAGATGGCGCAGCGCTTCAGGGATGCCGAGCAGCGAGCCGAGATCCTGCGGCAGGAACTCGCGGTTGCGATCAGGCAGGCCGACACGGACGGCGTGGCGCAGAAGGACATCTGTGAAGCCACCGGCTACACCCGCCAGCAGGTCCGTCGGATCGTGCTGGCCGGCGAGGCCGAGGAGGCCGCCGAGTCCTGACGGGTCTGGTGGCCGTCTCACACGCATCTCACAGACCCATCGAAGAGCGCAGGTCGGAACACATCTGACCTGCGCTCTCTGGATTCCATGGACGGTGCGGACCCCCCATGGACGCCGGGTAAACTCCGTACACGTGACTTCCGCTCCCGCCAAGCCCCGCATCCCGAACGTCCTCGCCGGACGCTACGCCTCCGCCGAGCTCGCCACGCTCTGGTCGCCCGAGCAGAAGGTGAAGCTGGAGCGGCAGCTCTGGCTCGCCGTGCTGCGGGCCCAGAAGGACCTCGGGATCGAGGTGCCGGACGCGGCGATCTCCGACTACGAGCGTGTCCTCGACCAGGTCGACCTGGTCTCCATCGCCGAGCGCGAGAAGGTCACGCGGCACGACGTGAAGGCGCGGATCGAGGAGTTCAACGACCTCGCCGGGCACGAGCACGTGCACAAGGGCATGACGTCCCGCGACCTGACGGAGAACGTCGAGCAGCTGCAGATCCGGCTCTCGCTGGAGCTGACGCGCGACCGTACGGTGGCCGTGCTGGCGCGGCTCGGGAAGCTCGCGGGTGAGTACGGCGAGCTGGTCATGGCCGGCCGCTCCCACAACGTCGCCGCCCAGGCCACCACCCTCGGCAAGCGCTTCGCGACCGCGGCCGACGAGTTGCTCGTGGCGTACGGAAGGGTCGAGCAGCTCCTCGACCGCTACCCGCTGCGCGGCATCAAGGGCCCGGTCGGCACCGCGCAGGACATGCTGGACCTGCTCGGCGGGGACGCCGGCAAGCTGGCCGACCTGGAGGGCCGGATCGCGCGGCACCTGGGGTTCTCCCAGGCGTTCACCTCTGTCGGCCAGGTCTACCCGCGCTCGCTGGACTACGAGGTCGTGACCGCGCTGGTGCAGCTGGCGGCGGCACCGTCGTCGCTGGCGAAGACGATCCGGCTGATGGCGGGCCACGAGCTGGTGACCGAGGGCTTCAAGCCGGGCCAGGTCGGCTCCTCCGCGATGCCGCACAAGATGAACACCCGCTCCTGCGAGCGGGTCAACGGTCTGATGGTCATCCTGCGCGGCTACGCGTCGATGACCGGCGAGCTGGCCGGTGACCAGTGGAACGAGGGCGACGTGTCCTGCTCGGTGGTGCGCCGGGTGGCACTTCCCGATGCGTTCTTCGCCCTGGACGGACTGCTGGAGACGTTCCTGACGGTGCTCGACGAGTTCGGCGCGTTCCCGGCGGTCGTCGCCCGGGAGCTGGACCGGTACCTGCCGTTCCTCGCCACCACCAAGGTGCTGATGGGCGCGGTCCGCGCGGGCGTCGGGCGTGAGCTGGCGCACGAGGCGATCAAGGAGAACGCCGTCGCCTCCGCGCTCGCGATGCGCGAGCAGGGCGCCGAGCGCAACGAACTCCTCGACAAGCTGGCCGGCGACGAGCGCATCCCGCTGGACCGCGCCCAGCTGGACGCGCTGATGGCCGACAAGCTGTCCTTCACGGGTGCCGCCGCCGACCAGGTCGCCTCGGTCATCGGCCGCATCGAGGAGATCGTGAAGCAGCACCCCGAGGCCGCGGGCTACACCCCCGGAGCGATCCTCTGACCCGCTTCACCCCGCAGGAGTTGGAGGCCGCCCGCGACCGTCTCGTGCCGGACGTGGTGGCGGACGGCCTCCGCGTGCTGTTCTGCGGTATCAACCCCGGTTTGATGACGGCCGCGACGGGCCATCACTTCGCCCGTCCCGGCAACCGGTTCTGGCCCGTGCTGCATCTGTCCGGGTTCACGCCGAGGCTGATGAAGCCGTCGGAGCAGCAGGAGTTGCTCTCGTACGGGCTCGGTATCACCAACGTCGTGGCACGGGCCAGCGCGCGGGCCGACGAGCTGAGCGCGGAGGAGTACCGGGAGGGCGGGCGGCTGCTCGCCGTGAAGGTGGCGCGGCTGCGGCCGCGCTGGCTGGCCGTGGTGGGCGTCACCGCCTACCGGGCCGCCTTCGACGACCGCAAGGCCCGAGTAGGGCCGCAGGAGCGGACGATCGGGGACACGCCCGTGTGGGTGCTGCCCAATCCGAGCGGGCTCAACGCCCACTGGACGGCTCAGACGATGGCGGAGGAGTTCGCGCGGTTGCGGGTGGCGGCGGAGGCCTGACGGGTCACACCGGGTCCGTCTGCGTGACGACGGCCAGGAGTTGGACTTCGTCCGTCTCGTCCCTGTCGGCGACGGCCACGGCGACCCAGCGGCCGGTTCCCTCCGCCTCCCACAGGTAGGCCATGCGCGCGCGTGCGCTGAGCGAGGCCCACGGCTCGGGTATCTCCTCTCGCTCGGTACGCAGGAGGACGGGCTGCAGGTTCCAGGGGTCCGTGTGCCCCCAGCGTGGTGCCAGGCGTTCGTAGATGGCGTCCCGGTACTTCTCGTACTGGTTCACCGTCGCCGCACGCTCCGCGGGGTCACCGCCCCGCACCCCGTGGCTGCCCTCTAACTCGGCGACGTGGGACGGGCCGTGCTCCGTGGAGAAAGGCCGGAAGCACAGCTCGTCGATGAGGGCGATGTGCCGCGCGATGTTCATGAGATCCAGTAAACCCGCCCGCACTGACAATTGGCGCGGTGTCAGCCGGCCCCCGGCATCACGCTCAGGCGTCCCGGCGACGCACGCTCCACGCCCCCGCCGCGAGGGCCGCCGCCGTCCACAGCGCTGTCACCGCGAGCCCCGCCCACGGCCCGAGCGTGCCGTCGTGCGTCTCGTACAGAACCACCTGGCCCGCCCTGTCGGGCAGGAAGTCGGTGACACCGCCGGCCACGTCCCCGACCACGAACGAGACGACCAGGAGAAACGGGATCAGGATGGACAGCGTGGCCACACCGCTGCGCAGCAGTGCCGCGAGGCCGGCCGCGAGCAACGCCATCAGGGTGAGGTAGATCCCGCAGCCCACGACACCGCGCGCCTGCTCGCCCGCGCTGAGCCCGCTCGCCGCCTCACCGAGTCCCGCCCGGGCAACGAAAAGGGCGGCCAAAGAGGTCACCAGGCCGACGACCAGGGCGGGTACGGCGATGGCCGCCAGCTTGGCCGCGAACCACCGTCCGCGCTGCGGCACAGCGGCGAGTGACAGCCGGAGTCCACCCCCGTGGAACTCCGACGACACGGCCATGGCGCCGAAGGAGACGGCGGCGATCTGGCCCGGAACGGCACCGGACAGTGCCATGTACAGCGGGTCGAACTCGGGGTCGGACGTCTCGGAGACGCCCGCGATGGCGGAGAACGCCGTGGTCGCGGCGAACAGCGCGAACAGCGCCCCGCACAGCGAGCGCAGCGTGCGGATCTTCAGCCACTCGGAGTGGAGCACGGGTGCGAACGTCATGTCAGGCCTCCTGCGGGCGTCATGGACGGCTGGGCGGTGAACTCGGTCTCCGAGGCGGTCAGATCGAGGTACGCCTGCTCCAACGTGGCTTCCTGGGCGGCCGGTTCGAGGATCGGCACGCCCGCGGCGGACGCGAGACGGCCGATGTCCTCCACGCGCGCGCGGCGCACGGTCCAGTACCCGTCGGCGTGCTCCTCGGCGTCGTGGCCGTGCCGGGCCAGGACGCTCTTGAGCGCGGTGGGGTCCGTCGTACGGATCCGTACGCTCGGCTGCACACGCGCGTGGATGAACTCCCGCATCGGCGTGTCCGCCAGCAGGCGCCCCTTGCCGAGGACCACGAGGTGGTCGGCGAAGGACGCGGTCTCGTTCATGAGGTGGCTGGAGACCAGGACCGTACGCCCCTCCCCCGCGAGCCGGCGCAACAACTCGCGGATCCAGATGATGCCTTCGGGGTCGAGCCCGTTCGAGGGCTCGTCCAGCATGACCACCTCGGGGTCGCCGAGCAGGGCGGCGGCGACGCCGAGGCGCTGGCGCATGCCCAGGGAGTACGTCTTCACCCGACGGCGCGCGACCGACGCGAGCCCCGTCTCCTCCAGCACCTCGTCGACCCGGTTGACCGGGATGCGGTTGCTCACCGCCAGGGTGCGCAGGTGGTCGCGGCCGGTGCGGGAGCCGTGGGCCGCCTGCGCGTCGAGCAGGGCGCCGACCTGCCGCAGGGGTTCGCGGAGCGTGGCGTAGGCACGGCCGCCGATCGTGGCGGAGCCCGAGGTCGGCAGGTCGAGGCCGAGCACGAGCCGCATGGTGGTGGATTTTCCTGCGCCGTTGGGGCCCAGGAAGCCGGTGACGCGGCCGGGGAGGACGCGGAAGGTGAGGTGGTCCACGGCTCGCCGGGTGCCGTACTCCTTGGTGAGGGCTTGGACGTCGATGCTGGTCATGCCGGCAAGCCTCGCGGCCGGTGGGGGCCTTGGGCCTCCCCCGGTGGTGGAGATCGTCTCCCCCGTGCGGGGGAGGTCTGTTGTCAGTGGTGGCTGGCACGATGACGGAATGGTCCGCTTGTTGCGCCCGTTCGGTCGGGCGGTGACGTACACACGATGGCTGCACCTCTTCATGGCCGTCGTGTGGCCGGCCATGTGGTGGTACATCTTCGACCCGTTGTGGGCATGGTCCACGGCTGTCGTGCTGCTCGCGTTCGCGGGACTCGTGCCCGCGATGCGGACGGTCGAAGGGTTACAGGCCAGGCTGTTGCTCCTCGGCCAGCGGCACGACAGCCGCAGTGCGGAGATCGTCACCGCGCCGTCCGCCACCTGGGGCGACCGCGGGCGAACCACGCTCTGGTTGGTGACCCGGCTGGCCCTGGGCGGCACTGTCTCCTTTCTCACGGTCCACCTCCCCATGCTCACCGACGATTTGGTGCGCACAGCTCAGGGGGACAGCCCGGACCCGGCCACATTCATCCAGGTTCCAGGCCATCACTGGTGGTACACGCTGCTCACTCCGCTCCCCCTGATCGCGCTGGCCGCCGTGGTGGTCGCCTCCGGCCACCTGATGACCCTCCTGGCCCACCGTCTCCTGGGCCCCTCCCCCGCCGAGCGCCTCGCCGCCCTGGAGGAGCGCACCGACCAGCTACTGGAACGCACGCGCATCGCCCGCGAACTGCACGACTCCATCGGCCATGCCCTGACCGTCGCCGTCGTGCAGGCCGGCGCCGCGCGGGCGGCCGGCGATCCCGCGTTCACCGACCGGGCCCTGGACGTCATCGAGGAGACCGGCCGGGCCGCCCTGGAGGACCTGGAGCGCGTGCTCGGCGTGCTGCGGGAGTCGGAGAAGCCCGTGAGCAGCAGACCGACGCTCACGGACGCCGACCGGCTGCTGGAGTCCGCCCGTGCCGCCGGAGCGAAGGTCGACGCCGAACTGACCGGGCCGTTGGACACCGTGCCCGGCCCGGTCTCCCGCGAGGGCTACCGCATCCTCCAGGAGTCGCTGACCAATGTGCTGCGGCATGCGGGAGCGGTCCCCGTCCAGGTGCGCGTGAAGGTCGCGGACCGCGCCCTCGGCCTGGAGGTGCGCAATCCGCTCGCCGCCGAGGTACCGGGGCCCGGGCGGGGCAGCGGTCTGCGCGGCATACGCGAGCGTGCGGCCCTGCTCGGCGGCCGCGCGCGGACCGGACCGGACGCGGGGGACTGGCAGGTGCATGTAGAACTGCCGTTGCGCTGATCTAGGCTGGCCGGATGCCGGTCACCGTTCTCCTCGTCGATGACGAACCCCTGGTCCGCGCCGGTCTGCGGGCCGTGCTGGAGGCGCAGTCCGACATCGAGGTCGTCGGGGAGGCGGCCGACGGAGCGGCGGTGATTCCGCTGGTGCGGCAGCTGCGGCCGGACGTGGTCGCCATGGACGTACGGATGCCCCTGCTGGACGGCATCGAGGCCACGCGCGCGGTGCTGCGGACGGTCGACGAGCCGCCGAAGATCCTCGTGGTGACGACGTTCGAGAACGACGAGTACGTGTACGAGGCGCTGCGGGCCGGCGCCGACGGGTTTCTGCTGAAGCGGGCCCGGCCCGCCGAGATCGTGCACGCGGTACGGCTGGTCGCCGAGGGCGAGTCGCTGCTGTTCCCGGCCTCGGTGCGGCAGCTGGCCGCCGAGTACGGCGACGGCGGCGGCAACCGCGCGGCGCGGGAGGTGCTGGAGCGGGCCCGGCTGACCGAGCGGGAGGCCGAGGTGCTGCGGCTGATGGCCCGGGGGCTGTCGAACGCGGAGATCGCCGCCCGGCTGATCGTCGGGACGGAGACGGTCAAGTCGCATGTCAGCGCCGTGCTGGCGAAGCTGGGGGCGCGGGACCGTACGCAGGCCGTGATCACGGCGTACGAGTCGGGGTTCGTGGCGCCCGGCTGACCGGTTCCGGCGCGGCGACGGTCGGTGGCCTGTCGGTTCCGGCACTCGCCGGGGTCCGCCGCGCCGAGTACGATCCGCCCAACACGCGCACGAGCTGGGAGGACGGACGTTGGGGCGGCTGACCGGCGGGGATCCCTCGCTGCTGCGAAGGATCAACTCCGCGGTGGTGCTGCACGCGCTGCGGGCCACGGACTGCGCGACGCTGACCGAGATCACCAGGGTGACCGGACTGTCCCGGCCGACCGTCGAGGGCGTCGTCGAAGGCCTCATCGAGGCGGGGTACGTCGTCGAGAAGGCGGCCGACGAGAGCGTGGTGCGGCGGCAGGGGCGGCCCGCGCGCCGGTTCCGGTTCCGGGCCGAGGCCGGTCATCTGCTGGGCGTGGAGATCGGGGCGCACCGCGTCGCCGTACTCCTCGCCGACCTGGACGGCCGGGTGATCGGCGCGCAGGCCAAGGACGTCGGCGAGACGGCGTCGGCGGACGAGCGCCTGGAGCGGCTGCGCACCGCGGTGGCCGAGCTGCTGCGGCGGGCCGGTGTCGCGCGGGGCTCCCTGCGGGCCGTGGGGGTCGCCACGCCGGGGATCGTGGAGGCGGACGGCACGGTACGGCTGGGCACCGCCCTGCCGGAATGGACGGGGCTGCGGCTGGGCGATCGGCTGAGCCGCTCCTTCAAGTGCCCGGTCCTGGTCGAGAACGACGCCAACGCCGCGGCGGTCGCCGAGCACTGGAAGGGCGCCGCGACCGAGTCCGACGACGTCGTGTTCGTGCTGGCGGGGCTGAGCCCGGGAGCCGGTTCGCTGATCGGCGGGCGGCTGCACCGGGGGTACGGCGGGGCGGCCGGGGAGATCGGCGCCCTGCATCTGCTGGGCCGGGAGGCGACGCCGGAGACGCTGCTGTCCACCACGGACGAGCCCCTGCACCCGCTGGACGAGCACGCGGTGGCCAAGGTCTTCGCGCAGGCCCGCGAGGGCGAGCAGCAGGCCCGCGCGGCCGTCGACCGCTTCATCCAGCGGCTGGTGCACGACGTGGCGGCGCTCGTGCTGGCCCTCGACCCGGAACTGGTCGTCATCGGCGGCTGGGCGGCCGGCCTGGACGGCGTACTGGACCCGCTGCGGCGGGAGTTGGCGCGCTACTGTCTGCGGCCCCCGAAGGTGGCCCTGTCGCTCCTGGGCGAGGCGGCCGTCGCGACGGGTGCGCTGCGACTGGCCCTCGATCATGTGGAGGAGCAGCTGTTCGCGGTGGAGGGCACGGTGACCGCCCGCCACTGACGGGCGGCGGCCCGGGAAGGGGGCGCCGCCCGTATGCGGTGTCGCTCAGGACGCCCGGCGCTCCGGACCCGAGTGGATCTCCACGCCGCCGGAGTCCCCGAAGGTCAGCCGACACGTGTCAGCGCGGTAGGTGGCGACGGAGAGCGCCGCGAGGCGGCCCTCGGCGAAGTAGCGGGTGGTGACGACGAGGACGGGCGCCCCGGGCAGCCGGTCCAGCTGCTTGGCGTCGTCCGCGCGGGCGGAGCCGAGCTCCACGGCGCTCTCCCGGCCCTCCAGCTCCAGCCGCTGCAGCTCCCGCAGCACCGCTCGCGCGCGTGCCGCCCCGGACGGCGCGTCTATGGCGGACAGCTCGGGCACCGACGACCGCGCGATGTAGAGCAGCTCGGCGGCGACGGGCTGGCCGTGGGTCGTACGGGAGCGGCGCACGATGTGCACGGGCTGCTCGTCGCCGGTCTCCAGGGCGGCGGCGACGGCCGCGGGCGGCACCTCCAGGGTGGAGTCGACGGGCTGCCAGACGTCACCGGCGGCGCCCGGCCACTCGTGCTGCTCCGTGCCGACGGCCACGCCCATGCGCGGCGGGGCGACGGTCGTACCGACTCCCCGGCGGCGCTGCAGCCTGCCTTCCAGTTCGAGCTGTTCCAGGGCCTGGCGGAGCGTGGCCCGGGCCACGCCGAAGCGGGCGGCGAGGTCGCGCTCGTTGGGCAGGATCTCGCCCACCGTGAACTCTGAGTCCAGTGCCTCACTGAGCACGGTCTTGAGATGCCAGTACTTCGGTTCCGGCACCGATTCCAGCTGCGTGGTCCCCACCCTGTCCTCCGCAATCGCCGTGGTCCGGCGGCTTTTTAGCGCCCTTGTTTATTAAAGGTTGTTGCACTTCTCTGCGACCATAGGGCGGCCCCCACCCTTGGTCAAGACCAATCAACCGGAGGGCTCGGAGGCGGCCCGGACGTCAGACGGAGGCCAGGGACTGCAGCTTGTCGGGGTTGCGGATGATGTAGACGGACTGGATGCGGCCGTCCAGGACGTCCAGCTGGAAGACGGAGTCCGGCTTGTCCCCCGACAGGACCAGAACCGCGGGGCCTCCGTTGAGCTCCAGGAAGCGGAAGGACAGGTCCGGGACGCCGCCCTTCTCGGCGGCACCGAGGATGAAGCGCCCCACCTTGTCCGCCGTTTCGACGACCCGCAGCGGCGCCCTGGCCTTGCCGCCGCTGTCGCCGACGAGGCGGACGTCCGGGGCGAGCAGGGACATCAGTCCTTCGAGGTCTCCCCCGCCGGCGGCGGCGAGGAACCGCTCGGTGAGGTCGCGGCGCTGGACGGGGTCGACCTCGTAGCGCGGCCGGCGCTCCTCGACGTGCTTGCGGGCCCGCCCGGCGAGCTGGCGCACGGCCGGCTCACCGCGCTCCAGCATGGCGGCGATCTCGGCGTACGGGTAGCCGAAGGCCTCCCTGAGGACGAACACCGCGCGCTCCAGGGGCGACAGCGACTCCAGGACGACGAGGACGGCGAGCGAGACGGTGTCGGCGAGCACCGCCCGTTCCGCGGTGTCGGGCACGGTGTCCCCGAAGTCGGTGACGTACGGCTCGGGCAGCCACGGGCCGACGTATGTCTCTCCCCGCGCCTTGACCTGACGCAGCCGGTCGATGGCTAGGCGGGTGGTGATGCGGACCAGATAGCCGCGCGGTTCGCGCACCTCGCTCCGGTCGGCGGCCGACCAGCGCAGCCACGCCTCCTGCACCACGTCCTCCGCGTCGGCCACACGTCCGAGCATGCGGTAGGCGACGCCCAGGAGGACGGGTCGGTGCTCTTCGAAGACGTCGGTCACGGTGTCGGTGGTCACCGCTCCATCCCAGCCGACGCACGCGGTCGTGTCCAGGCGACATGACGCGCGCCGCCGCAAGGGGCTACCCGCCGGTAGCAATTGCTGACAAGCTGTCTACGCCGCGGTCGTCCACGAGTCCCCCGTCGAGGAGCAGCCCCATGTCCGCCACCGCCTCCTTCAAAGTGCCCTCCGCCCGGGGCGCCCAGCCGGTCACCGTCTCCTACACGCGCGCGGGCAGAGGTGAACCACTGCTCCTGCTGCACGGCATAGGTCACCACCGGCAGGCCTGGGATCCGATAGTGGACATCCTGGCGACCGAGCGCGACGTGATCGCCGTTGATCTCCCCGGGTTCGGCGTGTCCCCGGGCCTGCCGGAGGGCCTCGCTTACGACCTGCCGACGACCACCTCGGTGTTCGGCGCCTTCTGCGAGGCGCTGGAGATCGACCGGCCGCACGTGGCGGGCAACTCGCTCGGCGGTCTGCTCGCCCTGGAGCTCGGCCGCGAGAACCTGGTGCGGTCGGTGACGGCCCTGTCCCCGGCCGGGTTCTGGTCGCAGGCCGAGCGGCGCTACGCCTTCGGCGTGCTCATCGGGATGCGGCGCATGGCCGAGCGGATGCCGCTCCCGCTGGTCGAGCGGATGGCGCGCACGGCGGCCGGTCGCGTGGCCCTGACCAGCACCATCTACGCCCGTCCGACCCGCCGTTCGCCCGAGGCCGTCGTCGCCGAGACGCTCGCGCTGGCGAAGGCCACGGGCTTCGCAGAGACCCTCAGGGCCGGCACCACCGTCCAGTTCACCGACGACATCCCCGGCATCCCGGTCACCGTCGCCTGGGGCACGAAGGACCGGCTGCTCGTACGGCGCCAGGGTGTGCGCGCCAAGCAGATCATCCCCCGGGCGCGGCTGGTCCGGCTGCCAGGCTGCGGCCACTGCCCGATGAACGACGACCCCGCGCTGGTCGCGCGCGTCATCCTCGACGGCAGCCGCTGAGGCTCCTCTCCGCTCAGGAGCCGAGAGCTTTGAGGACCTCCTTCAGGACCGTCGGGTTGTAGGGCATGGCGACGTGGGCGGTGTGGTCGTCGGGGGCGAGGTCCTGAAGGACGATGTTCGTGACGTGGTGGTCCTCGGTCTCGGCCAGCAGGCACGAGGTGTACGGCGTGACCACGTCGTCGTACCGGGTGGCGATGACGGTGTAGCGGACGCCCTCCACGGTCTCGCCGAGGTCGGCGAGTTCGCGCTGGAAGGGGTGGTCGTGCTGCAACTGGACCCAGGCCGGCACGGTCACCTCGACGACGCCGTGCTCGACGAGCTCCTGCGCGCCCGGGATCTGGCGGGCGAGGTTCAGCAGCCCCTGGGCGGTGATGCCGTGGTTGCTGGGGGCGATGCCGACGAGGTGGTGCACCTTCGGGGCGCCGCCCAGCGCGTTGAGGTAGTAGCGCGGCATCATGCCGCCCTGCGAGAAGCCGACCATGTCCACCTGCCGTGCTCCCGTGCGGCGCAGGACCTCGTCGACGAACTCTCCGAGCTGCCTGGCGGACTCCTTGATGTCACCGAGGCCGAAGAGGACGGGGTTGAGATGACGGCCGTAGTCCGGGCGGAAGATCCGGTAGCCGTGCTGCCGCAGTAAGGGCGCGGCACGGGTCCAGGTGTAGCCGCGGTTGCCGAACGTGCCGTGCACGAGCACGACGGGGCGCGGGTGCTCTTCGGTCGGCGGGAGGTCCCAGTCGTCCTCTCCCGCCTCGACGTCGACGGTGGCGATGAGCTGGGCGGCGCCCGCCTGGGCGAGGCCGCCCACGTGGTGGGGCGCCTCGGAGACTTCGGTGACGATGTCGTCCGTATTGATTCCGGGAATGCGAGGGTTCAGAAAGCTCATGCTTCTCAGTTTCGCGTCCACGAAAGGCAGCAACGATCCCTCGATCGAGGGAAAGAATTCCTTCTATCGCGTCTATAGGGCTCGCATTTTCGAATGCGTTGCCGCGCGGGTGATGGGGTCACGCGGCCCATCGCGGTGCCAGTCGGGCGGTCGCGGCGCGCAGTAGTCGTACGTACCAACTCCACCGGACCGGGCGGGCCACCCCGCCGGTCAGGGCCCGCTCGGCACAGTCCAGGCTGTGCTGGAACGCCGCGTTGTGCAGGGGGCGGAAGAGCAGCAGCCAGCCCAGCCAGCGCACCCCTCGCGGGCGGAGCACCATGGTGTTGCGCAGGACGGTACGTGCCTGGTCGAGGCGCTCGACGCTGAACTCGTGGAAGCCCCTGAAACCGCGGGGGCCGGTGAAACGGAAGCGCACCCAGTGGCCGGGCACGTAGTGGCTCACCACGTACCGCACCGGACCGTGCCCGCCACGGACGCCGACGGCCAGCGGCCGTTCGAAGCGGACGGGAGGCCAATCGGGCGGCCAGAGACGGTCATTCTCGCTGCCCAGGGAGTCGATCAGGGCGCCGACGGCCTCCTGCGGGGCGGGGAGCAAGCGTTCATGGACGTTGAGTACGGCGATCACAAGGTGGTGGCTGCCCGTGCGGAGTGACCGATAAGCGTCGCTGCGCAGAGCAAAAGGATCTTCGGCTTCAACTGCCTTTCTCCCGGCCCGCCTTGTTCTGCCGTATTCACGCTCGACGTCATGGGGGGGTCGAAGATCGGCCAAGGTCGATGCGTCCGGCGAAACGCGGAGGGGGAAACGGAACCCGAGCGTAAAGAGAGATGAGATAGGCGCAACAAGCCAGACGAATATGCATGGGGGGAGCAGGACATGGCCGCAAGACGCGGTGTTCCACCGGAGGTGCTGTCGGGTCCATGGCGCCCGCTGCTCGTCCAGCCTCCGCTGGCGGAGTTGCTCGGTGACCCCCTCGTGGACGCGGCGCTGCTGGAGATGGGCCGGGTTCTTCCGCCCCGCATCGCACTGCACTCGCTGCGGACGTTCCTGCTGGCCGACGCCCGCGCGCGGGTGCGGGGAATCGGCTACGACCGGGCCGGTCTGCTCGCCGCCGCGGTGTTCCACGACACCGGGCTGACCGGGGGCGCGGGGCGGGTGCGCGGTGGGTTCCCGGGCCGTTCGGCCGAGTCGCTCGACCGCTTCCTGGCCGGGCACGGCGTGGACGACGGGCGGCGCGGGACGCTGACCCGGGCGGTCCGCGAGCACATGCGGCCCGTTCCCGCGCGGGACGCCGGCCCCGAGGCGCGACTGCTGCACTTCGGGGCCTGGCTGGACGTCACCGGCCGCGGTGGCCGCCAAGTCCCCGGCGAGCGGCGGCGGTTGGCCGAGCTCGCGCCCACACCCTGGTTCGCCGTCTCGTTCTCCGCGCGGGTGGCCGCCTGCGCGGTGCGGCGGGCGCTGCCGGCCCGCTGAACGCCCGCCCGGCCACCCGTTCCTCCCGTCCTGAAAGGACCGCAGACATGCAAGACGACCAGCGTGTTTTCGATGTCGCCATCGTCGGAGGCGGCATCGGCGGGACGATGCTGGGGGCGATCCTCGCGCGCCACGGGGTGCGCGTACTGCTTCTGGAAGGAAGCGGTCACCCCCGGTTCGCCATCGGAGAATCCACCGTCCCCGAGACCACCTTCGGCCTCAGGGTGCTGGCCCGCCGCTACGACGTGCCGGAGATCGAGCACCTGGCGACCAACGGGGCACTGCGCCGCCATGTGTCGTCGAACTGCGGAATCAAGCGGAACTTCAGCTTCGTCTACCACCGCGAGGGGGAGCCCACCCGCGCCGAGGAGTGCACCCAGTACCCCACGTGGGGGCCGCCGCTGGGCCCCGACTCGCACTACTTCCGGCAGGACGTGGACGCCTACATGTTCCACGTCGCCGTCTCGTACGGCGCGACCGCCCACACCCACACCGTCGTCGACGACGTGAAGTTCGACGAGGACGGCGTCACTCTGGTCACCCGAGAACGGGGCACCTTCCAGGCGTCGTACGTGGTCGACGCGGGAGGCATGCGGGCCGTCCTGCCCGAACGCCTGGGGCTCCGGCAGGAACCGCCCTACCGCACGCGCTCGCGCACCATCTTCACGCACATGGTGAACGTCAAGCCCTTCGACACCGTGGCGCCCCCGCGCGAACAGCACAAGATGCCGAGCCCGTTCAGCCAGGGCACCCTGCACCACCTCTTCCAGGGCGGCTGGTTCTGGGTGATCCCCTTCGACAACCACACGTCGAGCACGAGCGAGCTGTGCAGCGTCGGCGTCAATCTCGACCTCGACCGGTATCCACGCCCCGAGGGGCTCTCCGCGGAGGAGGAGTTCTGGAGCCATGTGCGGCGGTTCCCCAGCGTGGCCCGGCAGTTCGAGCGGGCGCGGTCGGTACGGCCGTACGTCTCGACCGACCGCACGCAGTTCTCCTCGCGGACGATCGTCGGCGACCGGTGGTGCCTGCTGCCGCACGCGGGTGAGTTCATCGACCCGCTTTTCTCCAGCGGACTCGCGGTCACGGTGATGGCGCTCAACGCTCTGAGCCACCGGCTGATCGACGCGGTGCGGCAGGACGACTTCGACACCGCCCGGTTCTCCTACCTGGAGCACTGGATCAAGCGGATGTTCCGGTTCTACGACGACCTGGTCTCCTGCAGCTACGTGTCCTTCGACGATTTCGACCTGTGGAACGCCTGGAACCGCGTGTGGACCATCACCACCCTCTACGGGACCAACGCCCAGAACCAGGCCGCCGTGAACTTCGAGAAGACCCCCGATCCGGCTTGCTTCGACGCGCTGGAGACGCCTCCCTACCGGGGTCTTCAGGGCGTGGACAACCCGTGGGTCGAGCGGCTCTTCGACCAGGCGCGCGATGCCGTACTGGCGTACGGCGCAGGAGAGCTGACCAAGGATCAGGCGATCACCCGCATCTACGACCTGCTGCGCGAGAGCGAGCTGTGCCCGGCCGTGTGGGGGACCCTCGACCCCGAAGACCGCTGCCCGGCCGGGGTGTTCACCCTCTGGCCGCTGATGAAGATCCTGCTGTGGGGCAAGTACCGCTCGCCACGGCACGTCCGGGGCGCCTACTTCACCGGTGGTGCGCGGCTCGTCGGCAAGGAGGCGGTGCAGGCCTACGGCACCGAGCTGCGGCGCAGCACGTCCCTGGTGCACCAGACCGTGCGGGACATGTGGTTCAACTGGAACCGTGACTGGACACGGCGGCCGGCGCCCCGCCCGGAGAATCCCGGAGGGGAGCTTCATATGCAGAAATGACAGCGAAAGGAAAAACATTCCTGCGCCATTCATAAAGGCGAAGTTCCGGTTTGCCGCCGCAGCACCTCGGGTAGGAAAACCATACGGCCGAGAAATAAATTCCGGTCCGGTCCCCCCTGCTTATTCGAGAGACAACGGGCTGCTATTCACATGGCGCGACATTCCACCTGCCCATCGCCTGCCCCATGCTCCTGGGAAGAGATTTTCCAGCACCAGGACCGCCTCATGCGGCTGGTTCGCCGAAGACTCCCGAGTTATCAGGACGCCGAGGACTGCGTCCAGGAGACGATGGCACGCGCGGCCGCGCACGCCGCGTTGGACAGAAGCCGGCTCGGCTCCTTCCTCACCTCCGTGGCACTTCGCCTGTGCATCGACTACTACCGCGATATGGAGCGCCGCAGCCGTCTTTTACAGCGCGCGGCAATCCTGGACGACCCCGGGACCACCGAGGAGGACGTCTGTGACGAGGACTTCGGCCGGTGGCTCATGGATCAGGTCCAACTCCTGCGCGGCCGGGAACAGGAAGTAATACTCGCCCGCGCCGCCGGGATTTCCACCGCGGAATTCGCCCGCATGCACAACATCTCCATCAAGGCGGCCGAGGCCGCATTCACCAGAGGCCGGGCGCGTCTGAAAACGGCTTGCGCAAAAGCCATGGAAGGCCGCGCGGGATAGCCGTAAAAGGCGCTCCGCACACATCACGCACACACCGAAAGGAAACCGGTTCATGTCCAGCAACAAGAACATGCAGGATATCCTCAAGGACCTCGTGGGAAATATGGCCGACAGCAGCAAGGAGGCCTTCGACGACATTCTCAACCGGCCGGAGAAGTCGACGTCGTCCGGGAATCCGGTCGAGACGCTGGCCGGTCTGCCCGCCAACGCGCTCGGCGCCCTGGCCGGTGTGGTCAATCCGGCCGCCGCACTCGCGGGTGCCGCGAACCCGCTGGCGGCCCTCACCGGAGCGGCGGGCGCGGCCAACCCGCTCGCCGCACTCACCGGAGCGGCCGGGGCAGCGAACCCGCTCGCCGCACTCACCGGAGCGGCCAACCCGCTGGCGGCTCTCGGCGGTGCCGCCAACCCGCTCGCCGCGCTCGGCGGTGCCGCGAGCGCGGTCGGCGGGCTCGGACAACTGGCCGGCGGGGTCGGGCAGTTGGCCGGAGGCGTCGGGCATGCCGCCGAGGGCGTGGGCGATCTGCTGTCGCTGCCGGCGCAGCTCACCCAGCTGCTGGAGCTGCTCCCGAAGCTCATCCAGGCGCTGCAGAGCCAGGCAGGCAACCAGGCCGCCGCGAGCTGACCGACCGTGCGTCCGTCCCGCTCGACCGGTTCCGCCGCGCACACCGGCCGGCCGGCGCCCCCGGACAGGCCCTAAGGAGGCTCACACACGATGACGTCCGTCGTCGGCGATCGGCTGCGGCTCGTGGTCAAGGTCCTGGGAAGCCTCGTCGCCGACGAGGTCGGCCAGGCCACACGGCTGCGCAGACATTCGAAACGGGGCGAACCACAGCACCCGGCGGAGGCCGCCGAGGCCTCCGCCGGGGCCGAGCGGAGGCGTGCCAAGGCGGTGCGCCACGCGCTGGAGAGCCTTGGCCCCTTCTACGTGAAGCTCGGTCAGATCCTGTCCACCCGGCCCGACATGGTGCCCCAGTCCATCAGGGACGAACTGCAGAACCTGCACGACCAGGTCGACGTCCAGCCCTTCTCGGTCTTCGAGCCCGTGCTGGCGGGCGACCTCGGGCCGGACTGGAAGCTGCGGTTCGACGACATCGACACGGTCGCCCCGCTCGGGGCGGCCTCCCTGGCCCAGGTCTACCGGGTGACTCTGCCCGGCGGCCGCCCGGCCGTGGTCAAGATCCAGCGGCCCGGCATCCGCGAGGGCGTGCTCGCGGACATGGCGCTGATGCGCCGGGCCTCCCGGATCGTGGCCCGCGTGGCACCCCGGTTCAACGAGGTCATCGACATCGAGGCGATGCTCGGCTCCGTCTTCGACGCGATGGAACCGGAGCTGGACTTCACCGGCGAGGCCCGCAACATGGACGAGGCCCGGGACAGCATCCGGCCCTTCCGCACACTGGAAGTGCCGAGAGTGCTGCACGCCGGTCCCCGGGTCCTGGTCCAGTCGCTGGCTCCGGGGACGTCGGTACGGCACATCGACCGCGCCCACTTCACCGACGACGAACGCGTCGAGATCGGCAAGGACCTGCTGCGGTTCATGTACCACGGGTACTTCGTCCACCGCATGTTCCACGCCGATCCGCACGCGGGCAACGTCTTCGCGGTCCCCGGCGGACCCGCGACGCTGATCGACTGGGGCATGGTCGGCCGCCTCGACCGCCGTACCAGCCTCCAACTGCTGCCCCTTTTCATGACGTTGGCGCAGAACGACGGGGCCGGCCTGGCGCACCACTGGGCGGAGATGGGCCGGATGACGGCGTGGTCCAACATGCCGGCGTTCGCCGCGGACATGGCGGCGTTCGTGCCCAAGGTCTCCCATCTGTCCCTGGAGGACATGAACTTCGGAGTCTCGCTCACCACTGTGCTGGCAAAGGCGACCAAGCGGGGCATCGGGTCGCCGCCGGCGGTCTCCCTGCTCGGCAAGTCGTTCGCCAACCTCGACGGCTCCGTGCGCTGCCTGGCTCCGGAGATCACGCTGCCGGAGGTGTTCCAGGGCGAGGTGCCGAAGATCCTCTTCTCGCTGGGCCGCGAGTTCCTCGGCCGCCATCAGTTCGCCCGCAACTCCATGGAGTTGATGCTCGCCGCCGTCACCAGCCCCGAGCAGCTGCGCGGGGTTCTCGGTGACATGGCCAACCGCCAGTTCGCCCTCAACGTCCACGAGCCCCGCACGCCCACCGCGATGGGCGGCCAGCGTCCCACCCGCCCCTCCGGCGGCCTGCTGGCCCTGGGGGCACTGGCGTTCCTGCTCGGCCGTCGCCGCTCCGGCTGAGCCACGGAGAACTCACCACGACCACACGGAGGTCCCCCATGCCGGACATCGCACGCCCGCAGTCACCCCCCGCACCGGACAGCACGCTGCCGGACGGCTTGGCCAGAGTCGCTCTGTGGACGGCGGCCGCGCACGCCGCGGAGTGCCACCGGGACACGCCCTACGTCCTCGACCCGTGGGCCGCCGACTTCCTCCACGCGGCCGGCTTCACGTCAGGCCCGCCGGGCGACGGCCCGCTGCAACGGCTGCTGCCCGACTGGGCGGTGGTGCGCACCCGCTTCTTCGACGAGCACCTCAGTGACGCGGCCCGCTCCGGCTGCCGCCAGGTCGTGTTGCTCGGCGCCGGGCTCGACACCCGTGCCTTCCGGCTGGACTGGCCGACGGGAGTGCACGTCTTCGAGGTCGAGGACCCCGCCGTACTCGCCTTCAAGGACCATGTGCTGGACTGGAGCCCGCCCTCCTGCGGACGCCGTAGCGTCGTCGGCGTCGACCCGGCGACCGGGGCCTGGGCCGAGGAACTGCTCGCCGCGGGATTCGATCCCCGGCGGCCCACCGCCTGGCTCTGCGAGACGCTCCTCTACCATCTGCGGCCGCACGCGGTGGAGGCCGTCGTCGGCACGATGACCGAACTCTCCGCCCCCGGCAGCACCTTCGGCGCCGAGTGCGTGAACGCCGAGTCCGCCTCCTCGTCGTTCGTGGCACCGTTCCTCGAGGCCCTGGCCGCCACCGGCATCGCCTGGAACTGGCAGCTCGCCGAACCGCAACGCTGGTGGGCGGGGCACGGCTGGGACGCGCGGGTGGCCGACCTGTTCACCCTGCCGTACGTCGTCCAGCGTCTGTCCCCCTACCTCCCGCTGCTCACCGAGGCCGCGGCGAAGTGCGTGTTCCTGACCACGGGGACGCTGCGCGACTGACCGTACGCACAAAGGGGAGCCCCGGGCTTGCACGGCTCGGGGCTCCCCTCGTACTGCTACGCGCGCTCCAGTTCCAGCAGTGCGGCGAGCCACAGGTCGGGGAGTTCGTCTGCGGTCGCCAGGGCCTCGTCGTGGACGACGGTCAGGCAGGCCATGTCGTGCTGGCTCGTCAGTGTCGTCAGGCACCGGATCCCGGCCGCGGGGGCGGTGAAGAGGACGGCGCGTCGGGCCGCGTTCCCCTGGTGGACCAAGGCCTGGCCGAAGTTCACGCCGCTCGTCGGCGCGGCGACGACCGCGCCGTTGACCATCCGCGTCCCCACCCGGGCACCGATGGCCCGCGGAGTGGCGGCCAGCAGCAGGCTCAGGGCGTCGCGCTGTCGGCTCGCGCGCAGGCGGGCGGTGCGGGCCACGACGCGGGCGAGGGCCGCCTGGGGTGATGCCTCGTCACACGGCAGCAGGACCCGGGCGACCACCATACGGTTGCCGGGCGCGCACTCCTCTCCGGGTGCCCGTACGGACATCGGAACCGCCACCGGCAGCGGCGGATGGGGGGAACCGGTGGCCTTCAGGTGCCAGGTACGGACGGCGTGGGAGAGAGCGGCGAGGTAGACGTCGTTCACCGTCCCGCCGTGGGCACGGCCGATCGCCCGCAGCCTCGCCAGCGGGGCGTCCGCATGGCATACGGCCGTCCTCCCGCTGCCCGTCACGTCGAAGGCCGGCTTGGCGGTCGGAGCGCGGAAGGAGGCCACCACGTCGGCGACGGCGCCGGCGAGGCCCTGGGCGGTCGGCAGGGTGCGGTGGTGCGGTGCGGGTCCTCCCACTGGGTGGTCGTCGAGGAGGGCGCGGGCGGTGTGGGCGGCGCCGACGCCGTCCTGAAGCGTGTGGTCGGTGCGATAGCACAGGGTGTGGTCACCGGCCGGGCCGTGGACCAGCCACACCTCCCAGGGCGGCCGCTCGGCCGGGTTCATGGGCCGCGTCAGCATCAGCCGCCCGGCTCCCGAACCGTCGGCGTCGTCCTCGGACAGCCACGCCTCGTGCACATGCTGCTCCACCGCGATCCGGTCGACCCGCCGGAACACCCTGCGGTCGGGCGCGATCCGGTAGCGCAACGCCGGGATGCGGTGGGCGCGTTCGGCCACGCGCGCGCGTACGACGTCCAGGGTCGGCGCACGACCACCGAACCGGAACACGAACCCGACCGGCAACGGCCTGCCGCGCATGGCCAGGTGATAGGCGACGTCCGGGGTTCCCATGGACAGGGACGGCGCCAGGCTGCCGTCGGGACCGAGGTGGGGGCGCATGATGGAACCTTCCTGTCGGGTGTTGGAGGGGGCGCGTCGGGCCCGGCCGGGGGCAGCTCCTCCTGGTCGGCAGGACCGGCCGGGTGGCGGAGCCGGAGCGAGACGGACGACAGACCGGACCGCCGCCGGGCCGAACAGCAGAGCCAGACCGAGGCACCAGGCCGGACCAGGCGGCCCGACCGGACGCCGGGGGAACCGGACCACGCAAGCCGCAGACCGGACCGAACCGCCAGGCCGAACGGCAGAGCCAGACCCAGGCACCGGGCCAGACCCGACGGCCCGACCGGACCCCGGGCGGCGGACCGGCGAGGGCCGGAGCGTTCCCACGCCGCCGCAGGCACCACACCCGGACAAGGCAGCCGAGGCCGGCCGGGCCGAGCGGTCGAGCCCGGCCCGACAGACGGGACGGGCGCCGGTCCGAAGGGCCGATCGGACCAAGGCAGCCGAACCCAGCCGAGTCGAGCGGCGGGCCGGGTCCAGCAACCGAACCCGGCCAAGCCGAGCAGCGGGACGGGACCCGGCAGGCGAACCCGACCAAGCCGAGCAGCGGGACGGGCCCCGACAGGCGAACCCGACCAAGCCAAACGACGAGACAGGACCCGGCAGGCGAACCCGACCAAGCCAAACGACGAGACAGGACCCGGCAGGCGAACCCGACCAAGCCAAACAGCCGCACCACGCCCAAGCAACCGAACCCGACCAAGCCAAACGACGAGACAGGACCCGACAGGCGAGGCGGCCATGGCGGCTGAGCCGGCCGACACCTGAGCCGAGCCGGCCCGCATCTGGTGCGGAGGCGGAGTGGCTCGCGCGCTGGTGGCCGCTGCCGGCGCGCCGGCCCCTCGGCCCCGCGAGCCGGCCGGCACCTGAGCCGAGCCGACCCGGCATCCGAGCCGTCCCAGCGCCCGAGTCGGCCCCCGCATCCAAGCCGACCCAACACC
>NZ_JBEOVF010000010.1:68387-235361 GCF_040295365.1 Streptomyces sp. NPDC002838
CCAAGTCGGCCCCCGCATCCAAGCCGACCCAACACCCAAGTCGGCCCCCGCATCCAAGCCGACCCAACACCCAAGTCGGCCCCCGCATCCAAGCCGACCCAACACCCAAGTCGGCCCCCGCATCCAAGCCGGCCCCGCCACACGCCCCACCCCCGCCAGTGTCAGCACGTCCGTCGTGTGGATCTGCCGAGCGCGTCCACATACCCCCGCAGCAGGCGGCGGGTCGGCCCGCCGACGGGCAGTCGTGGGGCGCTCGAGCGGTGCCAGGGCAGCGGGTCCCCGGGTTCCGGCTCGCCCAGCAGGGCTGCGGCGACGTACGCGCCGTGGGCCACGGACATCGCCAGGCCGTGCCCGCAGCAGCCGCCGATGTACCAGACGTCGGGGAGGCCGTGGACCGGCCCGACCACCGGCAGGTCGTCGAGGGTCATGCCGATACGGCCCGACCAGCGGTGGGTGACCCGTACGTCGGACAGGTCGGGGTGCAGGGAACGCAGCCAGCGGTCCAGCCAGGCCCAGGCCCGCTCGCGGACGGCCTGGAGTGCGGGTGCGTCGAGGCCGGCCGGGGCGGTGACGGTCCCGCCGCCCGCCACCAGTCCCCCGTCCGGCAGCAGCCGGAAGTACGGCGCCATCGGTGCCGCGTCCACGACGGCGTATCCCGCGCGCCCGCCCAGGGCCTCGTACGCCGCACGGCCGACGGGCGCGGTGGCCACGGCGTACACCTCCAGCGGCAGGATCGTGCCGACGGGCAGGCCCACTCCTTGCGCGGCGGAGTTGACGGCCAGTACCGCCTGCCCGGCGTAGAGCCTGCCGTGCGGGAAGACCAGTTCGGGTCCGACCAGGTCCCCGGTGTGTACGGCCCGCAGGGTGCTGTTCCCGTAGAAGCGCACGCCTCTGGCGGCGCAGGCGCGGGCGAGGGCGCAGGTCAGCGCGGCCGGGTCCAGGGTGGCCGCGGTGCGGTGGAGCAGCCCTGCGGTGTAGGGCACGCCGACCCGCGTGCGGACGGCGGCCCCGGACAGGACCGGCACGTCCAGGCCGAGCGCCCGGTAGGCCTTCGCCTGTCCGGCCAGGGCCCTCAGGTGCGCGGGCGAGCGCGTCGCCATGATCTGCTCGCCGCGTCGCAGTCCGCAGCCCACGTCGAGGCGCGCGCACAGTTCGAGGACGCCTTCCACCGCCCGCACGCTGGCCAGGTGCATCCGGCGTGCGGTGCTCGGGCCGAAGCGGCGTACCGCGCGGTCGATCGGCGGGCCGACCCGGGGGCCCAGCAGGCCGGTGCCCCGGCCGCTCGCCCCGGCGGCCGGCCGCTCGGCGTCGACCACGGCGATGTCCAGGCCCGGGGCGCGTTCCGCGAGGTGGTAGGCGCAGGCGAGGCCGGCGAGGCCGGCCCCGACCACGGCCACGTCCGCGGTGGCCACGCCGTGCAGCGGGGGCTGCGACGGTAGCTCGGCCGGCTCCCAGGCGGGGGAGCCGGCCGGTGGCCGGGTCATCCGGCGCCGTCCGGCACCGGCACCGGCACCGGTTCGGGCTCGGGCTCGGGCTCGGGCTCGGGCTCGGGCTCGGGCTCGGGCTCTTCGAGGGTCCGGAACCGGCGGTCGTGCCACAGCAGTGGGCGCCCGCCGCCCACGTGCACGGCCGCCACCCGCCCGACGACGAGGTGGTGGTCGCCGTAGCGGCGTACGTCGTCCACCAGGCACACCGACCAGGCGAGCGCTCCGCCGAGCACCGGGACGCCGAGCACCTGCCGGGTGTCGGTACCGGCGAACCGCTGGGCCGCGGTCGTGGTCGGGGACGCGAACCGGGCGGCCAGGCCGTGCTGTTCCTCCCGGAGCAGATGGACCGCGAAGGCGCCGTGGGCGCGGACCGCGCCGAGCGTGCGGGAGCCGTCGCGCAGGCAGGCCAGGAGCAGCGGCGGCCGGGCCGACAGGGAGGTGACGGCGGAGACCGTCATGCCGAGCGGGCCGTCCGCGCCCCGGGCCGTCACGACGGTCACGCCGGCGGCCAGCTTGGCGTACAGCCCCAGGCAGCGGGCGGCGCCGGGGCCCGGCTCGTCGCCCAGGGGGTCCGCGGGCGGCGGGGGCGTGGGCTCAGCCGCGAGCCGCGGCGGCGCACTCATCGATCACCTCCGCGCCCACCAGTCCGACGAGGATGCGGGCGATGTTGGTCCGCAGCGTGGACTCGGCCACCGGGTCGAGGATCTCCGCGAGGGTGGGGATGCCGAGGTCGAACGAGGCGGTGAAGACGACGAGCGTGCCGCCGTCGCGCGGTTCGCAGCGCCAGCTTCCCTCGAAGGTCTGGAAGTCGCCGCTGAGCTGCTCGAAGGACAGGGAGAGGGTCTCCGGCGAGAACATGTCGCGTTCTCGCCATCGCATGAGCCCGCCCCGGAACGTCACGGTCCACTCCGACACCAGCGAGCCGTCGGCCAGCGGGGCGTCCACGCGGACCTCGCGCACGGTGTCGGTGAGTTCGGGATAGCGGCGGAAGTCGGTGATGCGTCGGTAGACGTCGGCCGGGGCCAGGCCGTCGGCGAGCGCGTGCAGGACCACGTGGCGCATGGTTTCGGTTCCTTTCCGGTTGCCGGACGGTGGTGTCACCCGGTCATGCGAAGGGCTGTGGTGTGCAGGGCCTCGGCGAGCGTGGTGAAGAACAGGTCGAGGGCGTCGTCGTCCACCACCGCGGGCGGGGTCAGCCGCAGCACCCGGGTGGAGTTGAGCGAGTGGTTGACGAGCACGTCCCGGGCGATGAGCTCCAGCAGCAGCTCGCCGACCGCCTGTTCCTCGGTCAACTCGATCCCGATCAGCAGGCCGCGGCCGCGCACGTCGTGGACCAGGACCTCCTGGTACGGCGCGCACACGGCCCGTACCCCGGCGAGGATCCGCGCGCCGAGCGTCGCCGCCCGCGCCACGGTGTCCTCCCGTTCCATGGTCTCGACGGTGGCGAGCGCGGCGGCGCAGGCGATCGGGGAGGCGCCGAAGGTGGAGGTGTGCAGGTAGGGGTCTCGGCTGAAGGGGGCGTATGTCTGCTCGGTGGCGGCCATCGCGGCGATCGGCACCACTCCCCCACTGAGCCCCTTGCCCACCAGCAGGATGTCCGGGCGGACGCCTTCCGCGTCCACTCCCCACCAGGTGCCCAGCCGGCCCATCCCGGTCTGGATCTCGTCCACGACGAGCAGCGCGCCGAACTCCTCGCAGAGCGCGGCCACTTCACGGAGGTAGCCGGGCTCCGGGATGCGCACCCCGCCCTCGCCCTGGACCGGCTCGACGATGACGCAGGCCCGGTCGCGACGGGCGGCCAGCGCCTGTTTCAGGTCGGCCGGGTCGCCGTAGGAGACCTGTGTGGTGTCCGGGAGCAGGGGTTGGAACGGCCTCTGGTAGGTGGCGTTCGCGGTGACGCTCAGCGCGCCGAGGGTCTTGCCGTGGAAGCCCTTGCGCGTGGTGATGACCGCGTTGCGTCCGTGTGCGCGGGCGAGTTTCAGGGCGGCTTCGGTCGCCTCGGCGCCGGAGTTGACGAAGTGGACGTAGTCGAGACCCGGTGGGGTGTGCGCGGCGAGCGCCTGGGCGGCCCGGGCGGCGACCGGTTCGAGGAAGACGCGGCTGGCCAGCGGATGGGTGTCGATCTGCCGGTGCACCGCCTCGACGACGGCAGGGTGCCGGTGGCCGAGGAGGAAGACGCCGTAGCCACCGAAGTCGAGGAAGCGGCGGCCGTCGTCGGTGTGGATCCAGGGGCCTTCGGAGCGTACTTCGGCCATGCCGCCCATGACCCGGCCCATGACCGCGCGGCCGGAGCCGATGTGCTTCAGGTACAGCTCGACGAGTTCCGTGCCGCCGGGCAGGGGTGCGGCCAGGTTGAGCGGTGCGGGGGGTGAGATCGTCATGAGGCCAGCTCCCTCGGAGTGGTGGCGGCGGGCCGGGCCGCGCGGTGTCGCCTGAGCAGTCCGGCCCGGCCTTCGGCCCAGCTCTCCAGGTTCCGTACGAGGGCGGCGCGGATGTCGGTGTGGGTCAGGCGCGGGCCGCAGTCGGGGTCGCCGAGGGAGGAGGCGAAGGGCAGCTCTCGCTGGAAGACCAGGAGCAGTTCCGCGTAGTGCTGGAGGCGCTGGCGTACCGAGGCGGGCATCGAGGTGCCCTCCAGCATGGGCAGCAGCAGCCGGTGCACCGCCTCGACCGGGATGAGCCGTGGCCGGTGCGGCTCGGGCAGGCCGTGGCGGACGGCGAACTCCGCGCAGATGTCGGAGATCTCCCGCAGCAGCGGCGCCTCCTTGCCGGCTGTCAGCCAGTACTCGCCGTCGCGCACCCCGCCCCGGATCAGGTCGCCGACGGCCCGGGTGACGAAGTCCTGCGGGACCATGTCGATCCGGGCCTCGGGAGCGCCGGGCAGCACCGGCACCTGCCCGAGCACCATCGAGCCGAGCGTCTTGGTCAGGCCCTGCTGTCCGGCGATCCGCCCGGTGACGGAGTCGCCCATCACGACGGAGGGGCGCACGAGGGCGCCGGGGAGGCCGGCCTCGCGCACCATCTGCTCGGCCGCGGTCTTGGAGGCGAGGTAGGCGGCGGCTCCCGGGAAGCGCCGCTTGTCCTCGGCGGCCGGGATGCTCGCCACGAAGGCGGTGCTCACCAGGTAGAGGGGTGCGTCGGCGCGGGCTGCCAGGTCGAGCATGGCCCGGGTGCCGGAGGTGTTGGTCCGCACGATGTCCTCGGGCGGGGTGCGCCAGTTGGTCTCGGCGGCCGAGTGCAGTACGACGTCCACCTCGTCGGCGAGTCGCTGCCAGGCCTCGGGAGCCAGGCCCAGGCGGGGCGAGAGGAGGTCGCCCTGGAGCTCGCGCACGCGGGGGTCGTGCAGGGGCCTGTTCCGGCGCAGGCAGACCAGGTCGAAGTCGGGTGACAACTCGTCGATCAGGGCCCGCCCGAGCACCCCGGAGCCGCCGGTGAGCAGCAGGGTGGGGCGATCGGTGGGACTCGGGATGTGTGGCGGCATGGGTGTGTTCCCCCAACGGGACTCGACTGCCGTAGGACGGCGGGGCTCTCGGCCGGCGTACGACGGCCGGGAATTCGGCCGGCGTACGACGGCTCGTGACTTCGGTGGGCGCACGACGGCTCGGGACTCGGCTGCCGTACGACGATCCGGCTGTCAGGCGATGGTCAGCGGCTGGTCGGCCAGGTAGCCGGAGAACGGGCCGGTCATCCGGGGCCGGGACGGCGGATGCAGGGACAGTCCGTTGGCGCAGGCGGCCAGGTGGCCGACCTCGTCGGACGTCATGAAGTTGAGCCCGCCGAGGAGTTCTACCGCGCGGGGGACGACCCGGGCGAGGGTGTCCTGGGCGCCGTAGCGCGTGCAGAGCGCCTGGACGAGCGCGGACTCGCCGAGGTCGCCGGCGTCCACGCGGCGGGCGATGCCCTCGGCGGCGGCCATGGCGGCCTCGGTGTCCACGTACAGCCGTACGCGCTCGTGCTCGGGGATCCGGTCGTTGAGCAGCACGCGTTCCACCAGGGCGCTCGCGGCGCCGAGGTAGCTGCCGGTCATCAGCACCTGGAACCAGATCAGCCCGGCCGTCTGCAGTTCGTCGAGGCTGTGTCCGGCTGGGGTGGCGGTGCGCAGCAGGAGTTCGGGCGGTACCAGGACGTCGGTGAGGGTGACCTGTTCGCTCTCCGCTCCGGCGAGGAAGGCACTGGACCAGAAGCCGCTGACGCTCAGGCCCTCGCTCTCGGCGGGCACCAGCGCCACCGCGAGCTCGTCGCCCTGGCCGTCCTCACGGGGGATCATCACGCTCGCGGTCAGCACGTCCATGGAGCGGGCCAGGCTGCACGGGCGTTTGACGCCGTTGAGCCGTACGCCGTCCTCGGTGACCGTGGCGGTCATCGACGGCTCCAGGATGCCGGCGCCGCTGCGTCCTTCGGCGAAGCCGGAGGCGATGACCCGGTTGGTGGAGGCCACGCCCTCGATCAGCATCCATTCCAGGCCGTCGGTCTCTCCCCCGAGGTGGCCCAGGCCGACCAAAGTGGCCATGGAGAAGTGGTGCATGGTGGTCGCCACGGCCAGGGACGGCGAGCGGCTGCCGATGGCCCGTTGCACGCGCAGCGCGTCCAGCGCGCTCGCTCCCCGGCCCTGGTGGGACTCGGGCACGAGGAGCCCCGGGCCACCGCTGTCCCGGAACAGCCGGATGCCGGGGCTGCCGGGCCGCTCCAGCTCCATCAGCGGGGTTTCCACGAGGGCGGGGTCCAGGTCCGGCAGCAGCTTGGCCAGCGTGGTGCGTTCACGTTCGAGGAATCTCATGGACGTGCGGTCCTCCAGGGTGCGATGGGTACGCGCTGGTCGGTCATACGGCGTTGGTGGCGCGCAGCAGCCGCCATACGGCGCCGATGCGGGGCCTGCCGAGGAAGGCGATGTACTCCGGGAGGACCACGTGCGGGGCCCACTTCTCCTTGTATTCGAGCTGGGAGGCCGCGGGGTAGATCGCCTGGCCGTGGTCCGCCAGCAGTCGGGCGAACCGGGTGAACATGCGGCTGGCGCCAGGCAGTTCGTGCTCGTCGCCGAGCCCGGTGAACGGGGTGAACCCGAAGTGCAGCCAGCCGGCGCCGTCGGCGACGAACCGTTCCATGGCGGTGGCGTTGAGCGCCTCCATCACGCCGGGCGGGGCGTCGGGCAGCCGTCGGCTGAGGTCGTGCAGCCATCCGGGGCGGCTGCCGTAGACCGGCGAGTAGGTGATGTAGCCGACCGCCGCGCCGTCGATACGGCCGACGAACAGCCGGCGGTGGGGTTGCAGCGGCCCGGTGCGCTGGCCGACGAGGAAGCGGAGCTCCTTGACGTGCCGGCCCTTGTCCCGCAGCCAGGTGTCGTCGAGCCGGTCCAGCTCGGAGCAGTCGTCGTCGTGCTGGAGCTCGGCCACCTCCAGACCCGCCCGCCGGGCCCGCGAGATCTTGTTCCGCAGCCGTACGAAGCGGGAGCCGCGCAGAGTGAACCGGGACAGGTCGACGGCGTACGACGCTCCGATCTGGTTGACCGTGAAGCCGTGCGCGGCGTACAACTCGGCGTCCGCGTGCTGCAGTTGTACCGCCACCAGACGGGGTCCGGTCTCCTTGACGAAGGTGTCCAGCAGGCACGCCCGGTGTTCGGGGGCGGTGAAGGGACCGCCGAATTGGAAGACGTAACGTCCTGATCGGCGATAGGCGCATGCGCCGTCGAACCGGTCGTCGCGGAAGTATTCGTTGCCGCTGTTCAGTGCGAGAAATGAACTGGGGTTGTCGCTGTACTCGGCGAGCGTGTCAAGCACGGACGGCATGCGTGCCCTCCAGAGAAGTCTGCGATGCGTCGGCGGTCACGGACCGGTATTTCTGCTCGAACTCCCGGTAGGCCGGGTTGGTTTCCGGTTCGAAGGCGACACCGAAGGGTTTCAGGGAATTCCCGAAGAGCGCCCGGTCGCCCATGAGATGGATGGGAAGGGCGAGCAGAGCCCATTCCGGCTCGACGAACAGCGCCCATGCTCCGGCCAGCACACCGGCCGTGATCAGGCTGTGCATCGCGTTGTAGGCCACGTAGTAGCCGCGTGCGACGCGCCGGTCGGGGCTGCGCCGGAAGGCGAGCGCCCCGGGAATGTAGCCGATGACGTCGATCACCGCGAAGAACGCGACGAAGACGCCCCACCGAATCTCGGAAAGGTGCTGGAAGGCGAGCACGAGCGAAACGATCAGAATGGCCAGCCATTCGAGTCGGGCGAGTACGAAGGTGGTTTTCGTCTCGAATCGGTTCTTGGCGTCCACGGGCGCTCCAGGATTGCGCGTACGATGCCGGGGCCCGGCATCAGCCTGCCCCCTCGCTGCGGCCTTTCACTCCTGATTACGCGCCAGCGGGTACGACCCCTCGTAAATGCGGGCACACCCCGGCCTCCTCTCACCGCGGGCGGCGGCGCGGTCCGCGCGTCGCACACCGGTTCCCCTGTGCCCGCGGTCAGTTGTTCACTTGTGGTTTCCCGGTGCGCTGCGGCGCACCAGTAATGGTGGCTCTGCACACTGGCCGGATCCCGTCCCTGGAGGCGCATCCATGTCACACCGTCCGTTCCCCGGTCGCCGCAGCGTCCTGCGCGGCTCCCTAGCCGCGTCGGCGGCCCTGACACTGCCGTCCGCCCTCGGCGCGGCACCGGCCTTCGCCCTGTCGGGTCGCCCCAAGGCGGGCTGGGGCGTGCAGACGGGAGACGTGACCTGCGACTCCGGGCTGGTGTGGGTGCGGTCCGACCGTCCGGCCCGGATGATCGTCGAGACCTCCGCGACCGAGTCGTTCCGCAACCCGCGCAGATGGCACGGCCCGCTGCTCGGCGCGGACACGGACTTCACCGGCACGACCGCGCTGCGCGGGCTGCCGTCCGGCGAGCGGATCCACTACCGCGTGCTCCTCGCCGACCCGGACGACCCGCGCCGCACGGGCGAGCCGGTCACCGGCACCTTCCGCACGGCCTCCGCCAGGCGGCGCGACGGCGTGCGGTTCGTCTGGTCCGGCGACCTCGCCGGGCAGGGCTGGGGCATCAACCCGGAGTTCGGCGGCTACCGGATCTACGAGGCGATGGCCAAGCTCGACCCGGACTTCTTCCTCTGCAGCGGTGACAACGTCTACGCCGACGGCCCGATCAGCGAGACCGTGGCCCTGCCCGACGGGCGGACCTGGCGGAACATCACCACCGAGGAGAAGTCGAAGGTCGCGGAGACCCTCTCCGAGTTCCGCGGCAACTTCCGCTACAACCTGCTGGACGAGAACCTGCGGGCCTTCAACGCCCAGGTCCCCTCCATCATCCAGTGGGACGACCACGAGGTCACCAACAACTGGTATCCCGGGGAGATCCTCGCCGACACCCGGTACACCGAGAAGAACGTCGACGTCCTCGCCGCCCGCGCCCGGCAGGCCTTCTCGGAGTACTTCCCCATCTCGACGCTGCGCCGTCCCGACGGCCGGGTCTACCGGGTGCAGCGCTACGGCCCGCTCCTCGACGTCTTCGTCCTGGACATGCGCACGTACCGCAACGCCAACTCGCCCGACAACCAGACCACCGACCCGCAGGGCATCCTCGGCCGGGAGCAACTGGAGTGGCTCAAGCGCGAGCTGGCCCGCTCGCGTGCGGTGTGGAAGGTGATCGCCTCCGACATGCCGCTCGGCCTGGTCGTCCCGGACACCGGGGACGGCAAGCCGAACATCGAGGCGGTCGCGCAGGGCGACCCCGGCGCACCGCTCGGCCGTGAGCTGCAGATCGCCGAGCTGCTGCGGTTCGTCAAGCACCGGCGGATCACCGGCACCGTGTGGCTGACGGCCGACGTCCACTACACCTCGGCCCAGCACTACGACCCGTCACGGGCCGCGTTCAAGGACTTCGCACCGTTCTGGGAGTTCGTCTCCGGACCGCTCAACGCGGGTGCCTTCCCGGCGAACACACTGGACGGCACCTTCGGCCCGGACCGCGTCTTCGTCAAGGCGCCCACCACGGCCAACGTCTCCCCCGCCGGCGGCTACCAGTTCTTCGGCGAGGTCGACATCGACGGCGACAACGGCGAGATGACGGTGCGGCTGCGCGAGCAGGACGGCACGGTGCTGTTCACCCAGGTGCTGCAACCGGGCCGGGTCGGCCAGTAACTGGACCCACAACCATCACACCCACAACCATTAAAGAAACAACAAAAGGTACAGAAACACACTTTACCGCTCAGTCACAAAGCGTTCGTGATCACGCAACACCGTTCCTTCACAGTGGCTGCATGACTCGAAAAGTGTCTGATGTGACGCGTACCAAGAACGGTCGCCCCGTCCACCACTGGCGGCGCGACGTGGTCGAACTCGCCGCCCTCTTCACGGCGGTCGCGGTGGCGGACGCCGTGGCGAACCTGGTCGGGCACGGCCCCGACGGCCCGGCGCTGCTGGTGATCTCGGCGATCGCCCTGATCGCCACCGCCGGGTTCCACACATGGTGGTCACGCCGCCACGGTCACGCCCCGCCGACGGGCGATACCGGTGCCCGGCCGCTGCCGACCACGCAGCAGGCCGGGCCCTCCGACCAGGCGGCGGCGACGGCCGGCCCCGTGTCCGGGGAGAGCACGCTGTGGCGAATGCGGACCACGGTGAAGGACGAGCCCGGGTCGCTCGCCGCCCTGTGCGCGGCCCTCGCCGGACAGCGGGTCGACATCCTGAGCCTGCAGACCCATCCGCTGGCCGACGGCACGGTGGACGAGTTCCTGCTGCGCGCTCCCGCCGAGCTCGCGGCCGGGGACGTCACCCGTGCGGTAGCGCTGGCCGGCGGGGCCGACACCTGGATCGAGCGGGCGGACGCCCACGATCTGGTGGACGCGCCGACCCGGGTCCTCGGTCTGGCGGCCCGCACCGCGCTGGACGCGGCGGAGCTGCCGCTGGCGCTGCGGCAGTTGCTGGGCCGGTGCACGATCCGTTCGCTGCCCGCCGCGCCTGCCGGTGGCGGCCGGGGACCGGATGCCGTGCCGGTCGAAGGGGTGCTGGAGGACACCGTGATACGGCTGCGGGCGCCGGAGGGCGGAGTGATCACCGTGGAGCGGCCGTATCTGCCGTTCACGCCGACGGAATTCGCGCGGGCGCGGGCGCTGGTGGAGCTGGACGCACGGCTCGGTCCGCGGGTGCCGCGCACCCAGGACGTGCTGACGCTGCCCGAGGGCAAGGACATCACCGTACGGCGGGCCGACGCGGGCGACCTCGAGGCCGCGAAGGCGATGCACGAGCGGTGCTCGGCGCGCACGCTCGGCATGCGGTACCACGGCCCGGTCGGTGACGCCGACCGCTACCTCGGCCACCTGCTGAGCCCGCGCTTCGGCCGGACGCTCGCCGTGGAGACCGCCTCCGGGCGCATCGTCGGGCTCGGTCATCTGCTGTGGGACGGGGACGAGACGGAGGTCGCGCTGCTCGTCGAGGACGCCTGGCAGCGGCGCGGCATCGGCGGCGAACTCCTCGGCCGGCTGGTGGCGATGGCGGTCGAGGCCGGCTGCGCGAGCGTGTACGCCGTGACGCAGTCGTCCAACACCGGCATGGTCGCCGCGATGCGCGGCCTCGGCCTCCCCCTCGACTACCAGATCGAGGAGGGCACCCTGGTGATCACGGCGCGGCTGGACGCGGCCTCGGTCGCCTCGGGATGGCCGTACGAGGGGCCACAGGAGCGGGAGTTCGAGGAGCGGATCGTGCGGGACTAGGGCCTGCGCACTTCGGCAACCGGAAACGGCCCGGCGGGCTTCGCCGGGCCGTTCGCCGCGCCGCTCATCGCCGGACCGGCACGGTCACGGATGCGGCCGACCTGTCCGTCGGGCGGGTCGCCGCCGTCCTCGTGCCGCTGCCGGACGCTGAGCGACACGCCCGGCGCCTGCCCTCAGCCCCTCCGCACCGGCTCCCGCACCCCGGCGGGCACCGGCGGCCGCGCCCGCTGCCCCAACGCCCGGTCCAGATCGGCCCACAGGTCCTCGACGTCCTCCAGCCCCACCGACAGCCGCAGCAGCCGGTCGCTCACGCCCGCGCCCCGGCGGTCCTCGGCGTCCACGACGCGGTGGCTGATGGAGGCCGGGTGCTGGATGAGCGTGTCGACGCTGCCGAGGCTCACCGCCGGGGTGATCAGGCGGACCGCGCCGATGACCTCGTGCGGGTCGCCCTCCACCTCGAAGGCGATCATCGCGCCGCCGATGCGCGGATAGTGGACGCGCGAGACACGCGGATCGGCGGCGAGACGGCAGGCGAGTTCGGCGGCGCCCGCGGACGCGGCCCGCACGCGCACCGGCAGGGTCGCCAGACCCCGCAGCAGCAGATAGCCGGCCAGCGGATGCAGTACGCCGCCCGTGGCGAACCGCACCTGCCGCAGCCGCCCGGCGAACTCCTCGTCGCAGGCCACCACGCCCGCCATCACGTCCCCGTGCCCGCCGAGGTACTTGGTGGCGCTGTGCAGCACCAGTCGCGCGCCCTGTTCGGCGGGGCGTTGCAGCACGGGCGTGGCGAAGGTGTTGTCCGCGAGCAGCGGCACGGAGCCGCAGGCGTGGGCGACGGCCCGCAGGTCCACCTCGGCGAGCGTGGGATTGGCCGGGGACTCGACCATCACCAGACCGGTGTCCGGGCGCAGCGCGTCCGCGATCCGGCCCGGGTCGGTCCAGGTCACCTCCGACCCGAGCAGTCCGGCGGTCAGCAGGTGGTCGCTGCAGCCGTACAGGGGACGTACGGCGACGACGTGGCGCAGGCCCAGGGAGCCCCGTACCAGAAGGACGGCGCTCAGCGCGGCCATGCCGCTGGCGAACGCGACCGCGGCCTCGGTGTTCTCCAGACGGGCCAGGGCGGTCTCGAAGCGGGCGACGGTCGGGTTGCCCAGCCGACCGTAGACGGGCGGGCCGTCCGGTTCGGCGCCGGTGGCGGCGAAGGCGTCGATGCGTGCGGCCTCGCCCCGGCTGTCGTAAGAGGGATAGGTGGTGGACAGGTCGATCGGCGGGGTGTGCAGTCCCTGCCGGGCGAGGTCGTCGCGGCCTGCGTGGACAGCCTCGGTGGCCAGTGCTCTCGCTGAGTCCATGGCAAGAAGGATGAACATCGGCCGGGCCTGAGCGGCATCGTCCCGTGTTACGTTCGATCTATGGCCGAAACTGTCGTACTGGATCCGGTGGATCTGCATCTGCTGCGGCTGTTGCAGAACGACGCCCGGACCACCTACCGCGACCTCGCCGCCCAGGTCGGGGTCGCGCCGTCGACCTGTCTGGACCGGGTGACCCGGCTGCGCCGCTCGGGCGTGATCCTCGGCCATCAGCTCAGGCTCGACCCGGCCAGGTTGGGCCGGGGGCTGGAAGCTCTGCTGTTCGTGCAGGTCAGGCCGCACCGGCGGGAATTGGTGGGACCGTTCGTGGAGCGGATCCGGGCGCTGCCGGAGTCCTGCACCGTCTTCCACCTCACGGGGGCCGACGACTACCTCGTCCATGTGGCGGTCGCGGACATGGCCGATCTGCAACGGCTGGTCCTCGACGAGTTCACGTCCCGGCGCGAAGTGGCCCGCGTGGAGACCCGGTTGATCTTCCAGCAGTGGGACTGCGGACCCCTGCTGCCCCCGGATACGCCCTCGGCGCAATCCGGGTGACGTGCGGCGGCCTCCGTATGAGGATGGTCCGCATGTCTGAGACCAAGAGCCCGCTGCCCCGCGAGGTCGCCGACACGTACGTCGACGATCTCATCGCCCTCGACCCGGTCACCGGTACCTATCTCGGCGTGCAGGAGAGTTCGAGCAGGCTGCCCGATCTCTCGCCCGCGGGCCAGCAGGCGCTTGCGGAACTCCAGCGGACGACGCTCGCGCGGCTCGACGAGGCCGAGCGGCAGCCCGGCGCGGACAGTGACATCGAGCGCCGGTGCGCGCGCCTGCTGCGCGAGCGGCTCACCGCGGAGCTCGCCGTGCACGAGGCGGACGAGGGCCTGCGAGCGGTCGGCAACATGGCCACGCCCGCGCACTCGGTGCGCGAGATCTTCACCGTCACGCCGACGCAGTCGGACGAGGACTGGGCGCGGATCGGCGAGCGGCTGCGCGCGGTGCCGGCCGCGCTGGCGGGCTACCGCGAGTCCCTCGCGCTCGGTCTGGAACGCAAGCTGTACGCGGCCCCGCGCCCGACGGCCACCTTCGTCGAGCAGCTGACCGAGTGGGCGGACACGGACGGCAAGGGGCGCGGCTGGTTCGAGGACTTCGCGTCGGCCGGCCCCGAGGCGCTGCGCACCGAGCTGGACGAGGCCGCCCGCGCGGCGACCGCGGCCGTCGTCGGGCTGCGGGACTGGATGCGCGAGGTGTACGCGCCGACGATCGAGGGCGCCCCGAACACGGTGGGCCGTGAACGCTACGCCCGCTGGGCGCGCTACTTCAACGGCACGGACCTCGACCTGGACGAGGCGTACGCGTACGGCTGGTCCGAGTACCACCGGCTGCTCGCCGAGATGAGGCAGGAGGCCGAGAAGATCCTGCCCGGCGCCGAGACGCCGTGGGTCGCGCTCGCGCACCTCGACGCGCACGGCAAGCACATCGAGGGCGTCGACGAGGTGCGGGACTGGCTGCAGGGTCTGATGGACCAGGCCATCGACACGCTCGACGGCACGCACTTCGAACTCGCCGAGCGGGTACGGCGGGTGGAGTCGCGCATCGCCCCGCCCGGCGGTGCGGCGGCCCCGTATTACACGCCCCCGTCGGAGGACTTCTCGCGCCCGGGCCGCACCTGGCTGCCGACGATGGGCCAGACCCGCTTCCCGGTCTACGACCTCGTCTCGACCTGGTACCACGAGGGCGTCCCCGGTCATCATCTCCAGCTCGCGCAGTGGGTGCACGTCGCCGGGAGCCTCTCCCGCTACCAGGCCTCCGTCGGCATGGTCAGCGCCAACGCGGAGGGCTGGGCGCTGTACGCGGAGCGCCTGATGGACGAGCTGGGCTTCCTCACGGACGCGGAGCAGCGGCTCGGCTACCTGGACGCGCAGATGATGCGGGCCGCCCGGGTCATCGTCGACATCGGCATGCACCTGGAGCTGGAGATCCCGGCGGACTCCCCCTTCCACCCGGGCGAGTGCTGGACGCCGGAGCTGGCGCAGGAGTTCTTCGGCGCGCACAGCAGCCGCCCGGCGGACTTCGTGGAGAGCGAGCTGACCCGCTACCTGACGATTCCCGGCCAGGCGATCGGCTACAAGCTCGGCGAGCGGGCCTGGCTGCTGGGCCGCGAGAACGCGCGCAGGCGGCACGGCGACGCCTTCGACCTCAAGGCCTGGCACATGGCGGCACTTTCGCAGGGCTCGCTGGGCCTGGACGACCTGGTGGACGAGCTGTCGGCCCTCTGATCAGCGCCGGAAGCCGCCCTCGGAGTCGATCACCTGACCGGTGACCCAGTCCGCCTCGTCCGTCGCCAGCCAGGCGATGAGGCGGGCCGGGTCGTCGGGCATGCCCCAGCGGCCGGCCGGGAACATCGCTTCGACGGTGTCGTACGCCTCACCGGTCAGGTAATCCGTGTCCACCGGGCCGGGGTTGACCGTGTTCACGGTGACCGCGTGCTCGGCGAGGGTGGTCGACAGGGAGCGGGTGATGGAGGCGAGGGCACCCTTCTGGAGGGCATACGCCATCTCGCCCGGCATGCCGCCCGCGATGTCCTGGCCGGAGGTCATCATCACCACGCGGCCCCCGGGTGTCCGTGGCGGCAGTGCGGCCCGCAGCCGCGCGTACGCCTGTACGAGCAGCAGCACCGAGCGGGTGTCGACCGCCCAGTGCGCGTCGAGCATCGCGGCGTCGATGGTGTCGAGGGTGCCGTCGGAGCCGCTGAGGGCGTGGTTGGCGACGAGGACGTCGAGCCGTCCGCCGAGTGCCGAGGCGGCGGTGGCGATCAGCTCTGCGGGGACGGCCGGATCGGCCAGGTCACCGGGGCCCGCCACGACCCGGGCGTCCGGGTCGCCGAGCGCGGCTCGCACGGAGGCGGCCACGTCCTCGGGCCGGTCGGCGCCCCAGGGCATCCGCTCGTCGTGCGGGACATGGTGGTGCAGATAGACGCTCGCCCCGTACGCGGCGAGCCGCCGGGCCACCGCGTGCCCGATCCCGGCCCGTCTGCTCGCTCCGGTGACCAGGGCGGTCCTGCCGCGCAGGGGCAGGGGGTCGCGGCGCAGCTCTTCCGGGGTGGGGTGCGGGAGTCGGGGCATGCGGATCATGATGGGCGGTGGCCCGGTGGTGACGCACGTGGATTTTCAGCCGCGGGGTCTTGTGGTCAGTGCGGCAGCCGCCGCAGCTGGACGAGGCCGAGCCAGGTCTCCGGGCCGGGTTGCACACGGGCCGCGCGGACGGCGTACCGGCCGGGATCCAGGGCGACTCTGACGTGATCGGTGCGCGTGGAGTCCGTTCCGGGCCACGCCGCGTCGAACAGCAGCACCGCGCCGGGCACGTCCCAGCACACCTCCGGTTCCCACGCCGCCGAGTCGAGCGCCGTCGGCACCTCCGCGAGAAGTGCGGCCTCGGAGTCGGCCGCGGACCACCGTACGAAGATTCCGTGATCCGGCAGATAGGTGGTGGAGGCGGGCTCGTCGCCGAGTACCAGCGCGGCGCTGTCGCCGACGGGCAACAGCCCGATGAACCCGTCCACTTCGCACGCCCGGTCGTAGTCCGACGCCGTCTCGTCCCCGTCGGCTCCCGCCCAGAACGGCAGGACCGTCTCCGGGACCGCGATGAGCGGCCCTCCGCCCGACTCCACCCACTCCACCGCGCCCGCCTCCGCGTATCGCTCCATGCGCCAGAACCTACACGCATGCAAACCCCGCCGGGACCCTACCGTCAGCAGCCGCAGTCCGCCGCGTCCACCGGAGCCGTCAGCCGGTCGGCGGCGCGGCGCTCACGCCCTTCCCAGGTCTCGAACTCGAAGCCCTCGCGCGCCCAGTACTCGAAGCCGCCGAGCATCTCCTTGACCTGGTAGCCGAGTTCGGCGAGGGCGAGGGCGGCACGGGTGGCGCCGTTGCAGCCGGGACCCCAGCAATACGTCACCACCGGCACGGACTTGTCGAGGAGTCGCTCGGCCTGCTCGGGGATGAGCGCGGTGGGCAGGTGGATCGCGCCCGGGATGTGGCCCTGGTCCCAGGACTCGGTGGAGCGGGAGTCGAGCACGACGAAGCCGGGGTCGCCGCTACGGTCGCCGGACCACACCCTGAAGAGCCGTTCCCCGGCGAACCCCTTGATCGGCCGGTGATTTCCCTGCTATTCCTCGGACATGACCGTGTATTCCCCGGACGCCACCGACTGGCGCATCCTCGACGTCCTCCAGCGGGAGGGCCGGGCCAGTTTCGCCGAGCTCGCCCGGGCCGTGTCCATGTCCGCGAGCGCGGTCACGGAGCGGGTGCGGCGGCTGGAGGAGGCGGGTGTCATCCAGGGGTACGCGGCCGTCGTGGACCCCGAGCGGCTCGGCCTGCCGATCCTGGCGTTCGTCCGCCTCCGCTACCCCAACGGCAACTACAAGCCCTTCCACGATCTCGTCGCGGTGACCCCGGAGATCCTCGAGGCCCACCACGTGACGGGCGACGACTGCTTCGTGATCAAGGTCGCGGTGCGCTCGATGCGGCACCTGGAAGAGGTGTCGGGCAAGATCGGCACGCTGGGCTCGATCACCACCAGCGTCGTCTACTCCTCGCCGCTGCCCCGGCGCCCGCTGGGCCACTGACCTCACCCCACGCCGCGCTGCCGCAGCGCCGACCCCGACCTCCCCTTGACGACCTCCAACTGCGCGTGGATCCGCCGTCGCAGATCGGGGACGTGGCTGACGATGCCGACGCTGCGGTCGCGTTCACGCAGGGAGTCCAGGACGTCCAGGACCTCGTCGAGGGTCTGGTCGTCGAGGCTGCCGAAGCCCTCGTCGATGAAGAGGGTGTCCAGCCGGACCCCGCCGGCCTCGTCCGTGACCACGTCGGCGAGGCCGAGGGCGAGCGCGAGGGAGGCGAAGAAGGTCTCCCCTCCGGACAGGGTGGCCGTGTCCCGCTCGCGGCCGGTCCAGGCGTCGACGACATGCAGCCCGAGCCCGCTGCGGCCGCGTCCGCTGCGGTCGTCGGAGTGGACGAGGGTGTAGCGGCCGGACGACATGCGTCGCAGCCGTACGGTCGCGGCGGCGGCCACCTGTTCCAGACGGGCCGCCAGGACGTACGACTCCAGGCGCATCCGGCGTTCGTTGTCCGCCGAGGTGCCCGCGGCGAGGCCGGCCAGCCGGGCCACGCGGTCGTACTCCTCGCGCAGCGGCGCCAGCCGCCGTACCCCTGCGGACGCTCGCCGGGACAGCCGGTCGAGTTCGGCGCAGCGCCGGTCGGCGGCGTCGCGGTCGGAGGCGGCGTCGCGCAGCCGCTGGGCCGCGAGGGCCGCGACCCGCTCCGCCGCGGTGAGGTCGGCGGGCGGCTGCTGGGCGGCGGCCGCGGTGTCGGTCTCGGCGAGGACGGCACGTACAGCGGCCTCCTCGGACTGCCAGGCGTCCAGCCGGCGTTGGAGCTCGCGGTGGGCCGCGTCGTCCAGGAGCGCGGCGGCCGCGGCCTGCGGTGTGTCGAAGCCCGCCCGGAAGGCGGCGTCGGCGAGGCGGGCGTCGGCGTCCTTCAGGCGCTGGGCGGAGTCCTCGGCGGCACGCGCGGCGTCGGCGGCGTCGGTCAGCAGCGCGACCCGCCGCTCCAGCTGCGCGGCCCGCGCGGCCACGCTCTCGGCCGCGCCACGAGCCTGGGCCAACTCCCCCTCCAGAGTGGCCCTCTCGCGGTCCAGACGCTCGCGATGACCGACCCGGGAGGCGGCCCGCACCGCCGCCTGCTGGTGAGCGGCGGTGCGCCGCTCGTGTTCGTCCTCGACCCGGCGCAGCTCCTCGCGCGCGACGTGCAGCGCGGAGGCGTCCTTGCGGGCCTGCGCGTACAACCGCTCCAACTCGTCGGCTGCTCCGGCGAGTTGACTAGTCGGCGTGTCCCCGGCCTCGGCGGTGGCGGCGGCCAGGGCTTCCCGTACGACGCCCAGGCGCCGTTCCTTCTCGGCGTGCCGTTCCTCCGCCTGCTGGTACGCCGCCAGCGCCCGCTCCTCCGCCTCCCGGTCGACGTGCCCGGCGTCCTTGCGCGCGGGTGCGGGATGGTCGGTGGCGCCGCAGACGGCACAGGGTTCGCCGTCCGTGAGCTGCGCGGCGAGCTCCGCGGCGATGCCGTTCAGGCGCTGTTCCTTGACGTCCAGCCAGTGCGCCTTGGCCTTCAGTGCCTGCTCCCGTGCGAGACGGGCCTGTTCGGCGGCGGTCTCCGTGTCGCCGGCCAGCTGGTCGCGCATCCGCGCGGCGCCGAGCCGCTGCCGGGCGGGCTCGCGCTGCACGGCGAGCTGCTCGGCGCGGGTCGCGGCCTCCTGGGCGGTCTCGATACGGGCCTGAAGACCGGCCCGGGTCGCCTCCCAGCCGGCGAGCCAGGCCTCCGTCTCCAGACGGACGTCCTCGTCGGCCCGCTCCTGACGGTCCAGATCGACGCGCTCGTCGACGAGTTCGGTGAGCCGCTGCTCGGCGCGACGGGCCGACTCCAGCCCGCCCAGCTCCTCGGCGGCCCGGCGCGCGGCGGTGGCGAGGCCGGCGGCGCCGGCGTCCGTGAAGGTCTCCGGGAGCAGACCACGCGCGCGTGCCTTTGCCGCGGCCGCCCGGCGGTGTTCGGTGTCGGCGGATTCCCGCAGCTCCAGGGCCGGTGCCACCGCCTCCGCCTTGCGGGCCCGCTCCATGCGTGCCCGCGCCTGGCGGTGAGCCTCGGCCCGCTCCTCCAGGTGTGCGGCCCGCTTCCGTGCTTCGGCGAACCGGCTTTGCAGCCGGGCCCGTTCGCGTGCCTCGTCCAGCGCGCGCCCGGCCGCCGCCTGGGCGGACTCGGCGGCGGTGAGGCGGCAGTGGGCGATGGTCAGCCGTTCGCGGGCGGTGCTGCGGGCGACGGCGGCGGCGCTCAGGACGGCTTCCGCCAGCCCGGGCTCGCCCGGTGCCAGTTCCGGCAGCTCCATGCTGTCGCCGGCCGCCTGCTGCATGCGATGGGCGTCGGCCAGCAGGGCGGCGTCCCCCTCACGCACGTGGGCCTCGGCCGCGCGTCGGCGCTCGGCGAGGCGCTGCTCGACCGCGGCGAACCGGCGGGTGTCGAAGAGGCGGCCCAGCAACTTGGCGCGCGCCTCGGCGTCGGCGCGGAGAAAGCGCGCGAAGTCGCCCTGGGGCAGCAGCACGACCTGGCAGAACTGCTCGCGGCTCATGCCCAGCAGCTGGGTGATCTCCTCGCCGATCTCCTGGTGGGAGCGGCTGAGGTCCTTCCAGGCGCCGGCCGTCGCGCCGTACTCGCGCAGCCAGGTCTGGGCCTTGTCGAGGGTCGTGCCCGAGCCGCGCTTCTTGGGCCGCTCCCAGGGCGGCTGCCGGGTGATCTCCAGCCGGCGGCCCGCGACGGTGAGTTCGAGGCGGACCTCCGTGCGCGTGCCGGGCGCGGCGTGGTCGCTGCGCAGAGTCGTGCCCTGGCCGGCCTGGCGGGCGCCCGGCACCGAGCCGTACAGCGCGTAGCAGACGGCGTCCAGGACGGAGGTCTTGCCTGCTCCCGTCGGTCCGTGCAGGAGGAAGAGCCCGGCGGCGGACAACTCGTCGAAATCCACGGTCTGGGAGCCGCCGAAGGGCCCGAACGCGGTGAGGTCGAGACGGTGCAGCCTCACCGCGCCACCTCCCGCACGGCCTCGTCCGCGCGCACCGTGTCGAACGCGTCCCGCAGCACCGCCCGCTCCCGCTCGTCGGGCCCGGCGCCGCGCACATGGGCCACGAAGTCCTCCGCGATCTGCTGGTCGCCGCGGCCGGCGAGGCGCTTGGCGTACGACACGGCGGGGTCGTCCGGGGCGCGTTCGGGGTCGAAGACCAGGCTCAGCGTGTGCGGGAAGCGCTCGGTGAGCCGGGCCATGGGGTCGGCGGGGCGGACGGCGTCGGTGAGGGTCGCCTCGACCCAGGCCTCCTCGTGCCGGGAGAGTTCCGGATCGGCGAGCAGGTCCTCCAGGGTGCCCTGGACGCGGGCCAGGGCGCGGGGCACCGGGCAGTCGACGCGCTCGGCGGTGACCGCGCCGTCGGCGGCCAGGTCGACGAGCCACATGCTCTTGCGGTGCTCGGCCTCCGAGAAGGAGTACGCCAGCGGGGAGCCGGAGTAGCGCACGCGCTCGGTGATGGTCTGGCTGCCGTGCAGGTGCCCCAGCGCCACGTAGTCGACGCCGTCGAAGACCCCGGCGGGCACGGCGGCCACTCCGCCGACGGTGATGTCCCGCTCGCTGTCGCTGGCCTCGCCGCCGGTGACGAAGGCGTGCGCGAGGACGACGGAGCGGGTGCCCCGCGCGCGCGTGGCGAGGTCGGTGCGGACCCGGTCCATGGCGGCGGCGAGCACGGCCTCGTGCCCGGCCCTCTCGACTGCGAACTCGTCCTTGACCAGGGCGGGTTCGAGATACGGCAGTCCGTAGAAGGCCACGTCTCCGTGCCCGTCGGCGAGAACCACCGGCGTCCCGCACGCCGACGGCTCGGTCCGCAGATGGATCCCCGCGCGCCCGATCAGGCCGGCGCCCACGCCGAGGCGGCGCGCGGAGTCGTGGTTCCCGGAGATCATCACCGTGGGCACACCGAGGCCGGCGAGGCGGTGCAGGGCGTCGTCGAACAGCTCGACCGCGGCGAGCGGCGGCACCGCACGGTCGTACACGTCCCCCGACACGACCACCGCGTCGACCTCGCGCTCCCGCACGGTCGTGACGAGGTGGCCGATGAACTCGGCCTGGGCCCCGAGCATGTTGACCCGGTGGAACGCCCGGCCGAGATGCCAGTCGGAAGTGTGCAGAATTCTCAAGACGCCGCTCCGACCCGCAATGTTTCCCCCTGCTCCGCCCCGAGACCCAGCACCGAACCAGCACAGTCCTCGCTGTCAGCACCGACCACGCTAACGCCTGTCAGCACCTGATCCACCACGGACCTCAGTTCGGCGGTACTTGTCTCGCTCCATCACGCCTGGGTCGGGCGGCACTGGAAAACGGTCCAAGCGCCCCGGGACGGCGCGGCGAGCAGGTCGAAGCCGGCGGTCGTGAGCAGGTCGCGCCACTGGGCGGCGGTACGTTCGCGGCCCCCGGTGATCAGCAACATGTCCAGGTCGACCACGGCCGCGAGGTCCGGCGAGCTCGCGCCGACCACCCGTTCCAGGACGAACAACCGCCGCTCGGGGTCGTCTCCCATCGCCTGCCGCACGGCACGCAGCACATGGACCGCCTCGGCGTCGGGGAGCTCGTGCAGCACCTGCTTGAGCAGATGGGCCTGCGCGTCCCGGGGCAGGGTCGCGGTGTCCGCCACCACGGTCCCGGAGCAGTGCGGGTGCTCGCGCAGCAGCGCCTGAAGGAACAGGCCGTCGCCCCGCAGTTCGGCCACCCGGGAGAAGGGGGTCAGGTCGATCAGCGAGGTCAGGTAACTCAGGTCACCCCGGTGGCCGGTGGCCACGGCCCGGGCGACGCGTCCGGCGGCGTCGGCGTCGGCGCGCAGGTGCTCGTGGTAGGGGTGTCCGAAGATCTTCGCGAAGGCCGGCTCTCCGGTCCGCAAGGTGTCCAGGATGTCCCGGTACGGCAGCCAGGTGAGGTCGTCGCCGTACATCAGCACCAGGTCATGTCGGGACTCGGGCACGTCCGAGCGCAGCAGTTCGGCGGCCGGGGTGAGGGCGAAGCGCCCGTCCGGCTGCTGGGCGAAGACGCCCAGCGCGGAGGCCGCCCGCAGCACCCGAGCCAGGGCGTCCGCGTCGGCGCCGACGGCCTCGGCCAGCCCGGCCGCCTCGCGGGGGCCGTCGGCCAGGTGGTCGGCGACACCGAGCCGGGTCAGCGCCCAGATCGCGCGGCTGACCGAGCCGACCACCGAGAAGAACATCAGCTGGTGGCCGGGGGGCATCCCGGGCAGCGCCCCCGGCGAGAACTGCCGCTGTCCGCCGGGCCCCTGGGGCTTCTCAGGCGTGTCCGTCACGTTCGCTCTCCCGTCCTCGTGTCGTGGACTGCCGGGTCCGCGTCCTCGGGCCCGGCCGTTCATTCGGTCCGGTTGCCGGTCTCCCGGCCGACCCGGTAGGGGGTGGTGACGTTCTCGTACGACAGGTGCGTCATCATGCCCAGCACGGCGTGGTCACCGATGTGGCAGTGGTCCATCCAGATGCCGGGGTTGTCGGCGCGGAAGGCGACCTCCCAGACCTCACCGACGCGGACGTTCACCGTGTCCAGCCACACGGGGCTGCCGGTCACCGGGCGGCCGTTCCTGCTCAGCACCAGGACGTGGTGTCCGTGCAGGTGCATGGGGTGGTCGAAGTGGCTGCGGTTGGCGAACCGCAGCCGTACCAGGTCGCCCTCGCGCACGGTGAGGTGCGGGATGTCGGGGAACGCCTTGCCGTTGACGGTCCAGGTGATCCGGAAACGGCCGTCGTAGAAGCCGATCTCGTTGTCGAACACCGTCGACTGGGTGCGGGAGAAGCGGCTTTCGGGCCCGAAGGGCGTGGGGGCGGGAGTGCCGTACGTCGTCGGGTCGAACACCCGGGAGGGGATGTCGGGGGTGACCTCGCCGCGACCGTCCGCGCTGATCAGCAGACCCCGGTCGCGGGCGCCGACGAAGTCCTGCACTTCGGTGAGCCGCACCGGACGGTCGGGCATGACGAACTCCACGTCGTAGCGGGCGCCCGCGCCGAGGGCCAGCTTCTGACCGCTGACCGGGGTCGGCCCGTGCACGGCGTTGCCGTCGAGGGCGGTGACCCGGAAGGAGGTCCCGGTGAGCGAGAACTCGTGGGTGAGACGGTCGGAGTTGAGCAGGCGCAGCCGTACCCGGCTGCCCGGTGCGGCGCGTCGGCGTTCCAGCCGGTCGGCGAGGCCCAGGGCGGGCACGGAGTCGGCGTCCTCGGTGTCCTCTGTGTCCCACGAGTGCATGGCGAGGAACCAGTCGTGGTCCGCCGGCCGGGGCTTCGGCGGGTCGATGATCAGCGCGCCGAAGAGTCCCCTCATCTGCTGGACCGAGGTCTGCTGGTGGGAGTGGTACCAGTGGGTCCCGGACTCATCCGGGCGGAAGCGGTAGACGTGGGTGCCCCCGGGGCGGACGGCGTTCTGGGTGACGCCGGGGACACCGTCCTCGGCGTTGGGCACGTCCACACCGTGCCAGTGCACGGCGACGTTCGCGCCGCGCAGTTCGTTCCGTACGGTGACCTCGACCAGTTCGCCCTGACGCATCCGCAGGTCCGGTCCCGGGACCTGGCCGTTGAACGCCCACGCCCGGACGGTGCGGCCGGAGGCGAGCCGGATCGTCTTCTCCTTGGCGACCAGGGTGAACCGGCGGTCGGGGCGTTCGTCGCGCGGCCCGGTCAGCTCGGTGACGGAGGTCGTGCCGACGGCGGCGGTCACGGACTCCCCACCTCCGTGGTGCCCCCCGGCCGTGGCACCCGGGGGCGCCATGCTCATGCTGGCGGGCAGTCGGCTGCTCGCGGCGGCCAGATTGGCCAGCCCGGTGCCGGCGACCGCGACGGCGGCCACGGCGGCCACCGCACGCAGCGCTCGTACCGGGACGGAACGCCGCGTGCGCGGCCCGGACCGGGCGGCCAGCCATCTGCGGGTCTGCCAGAACCAGGCCAGGGCGGCGAGCAGCACGACCGCGGAGTGGATCAGCAGGGCCGGCCCGAGCAGCGGTGGGGCCAGAATCGTGACCAGTGCCGTCCACAGCCCGACGAACGCGCCGACGGCGGTCACCTGCACGGGTACGACGGCCGTCGGCGAGAAGGCGGCCGTTCGTGTCTCCAGGGACGGCCGGCGTGCCCAGGCCAGCAAGCGCGGAACCGTGCAGACGAGCGCCGCCAGGGCCGGCAGGACCAGCGACGGCAGCGCCACCGCGAGCCGGTCGATGACGAACAGCAGGCTCTCCCGTCCCATGAGCACGACGGTGGTGATCCTGCCGAGGACGAGCAACGTGCCGAGCCCGAGCAGGGTCAGCAACGTCACCGCCCGGGCCCGCCCGCGCCGGGCGGTCCGCTCCACCGGCCGCCGGCCGGCGCAGACCGCGGCCACTCCCCAGACGAGGACGTTGAGCGCGGCGGCCTGCATGTCGGCGTTGAGCAACATCTCGAACACGGTCGGGTCCTCCGGGAGCGGGGCGGGAAGTGGCTCACAGGCAGTCGGCGCGCGGGCCCGTCAGCTCCGGGACATGACCCTCCAGCCACAGTCGGCCCGCGGCGGTCAGCAGGGTGCGCCGGTCCTCGTCGGGCGGTCCCGGCCGGGCCGGGAGGAGGGATACGACGGCGCTGTCACCGGAACGGACGGCCGGGTGCTGGCGGGCGATGGTGGTCAGGCCCTGGCCGGGGCCGGCCTCCAGGAGAAGGTGGCGTCCGCTGCCGAGCAGCGCGTCGAGGGCCGGCCAGAACAGCACGGGGTCCGCCACCTGCCGGGCCCAGAAACCCGGCCGGGCCGCGCGTGCGGCGTCGAGCGCCGCGCCGGTGTACGCCGAGTACAGCGGCCACGCCGGCGCGCCGGGCCGTACGGCGGCCACGAGCGGGCGTGCCCGTTCGGCGGCCCGGTCCATGACGGGGCTGTGGAACGCCTGCCTCGCGGCCGCGCGGCGGCAGGTGAAGCCGTCTGCGCGGAGTTTCTCCTCGACCTCGCGCAGCTGCGGATCGGGACCGGCCAGCAACGTCTGACGGGGCGCGTTGACGGCGGCGACCGCCACCTGGCCGCCGGCCGGCAGGTATCCCTCCAGTTCGCCGGCGGGTGCGGCGACGGCGAGCATGCCGCCCGGCCCGGTGGCCACGGCGGCGTCGATCCGGTCGCGCAGGACCCGTACGGCGTCCGGCAGGGTGAACACCCCGGCGAGGGTGGCGGCCACCAGTTCGCCGACGCTGTGGCCGAGGAGCGCGGCCGGCACGACACCCCAGCCGAGCACCATGCGGCCCAGCGCGTATCCGACGCCGAAGAGCAGGGGCTGGGCGCGGGTCGCGTCGTCCAGGGGCACGTCGGGGTCGCCGGACAGCCATTCGTCGCGCAACCGGTACCCCTCGCGCCCGAACGCCGCGAAGACCTGGTCGAGGGCCTGGGTGAACAGCGGCTCGTAGCCGTACAGCCCGGTGGCCATCGCCCGGTGCTGCGTGCCCTGACCGGGGAAGAGCAGCGCCACCGGCCGCTGCTGGGGCGTGTGGTGCCGCGGCTGCTCGGCCAGCTCCTGTACGGCCTCGTCGACGCTGTCCGCGACGACGGCGCCGCGCACGGGGTCGAGGCCCCGGCGCCGATGAGCGAGCCGGACCGCGCGCGGCAGCCGGTCCGGCTCGTCGTCAAGGGTCAGGTACCGGCGCAGGGCGTGCCGCCGGCGACTTTCGCGTTCCTCGTCCGACGCCGACCACAGCAGCAGGTACGGGGCCTTGGGCGTGGGTTCCACAGCGCTCACCTCCGGGCTCGACCGAACGAAGCCTGGGCATGACCACTCGAAAACCCGTCGAGACACCCTGAAACCCTGGCTCGGTCCCTGTCCGGGGCGCCTTCTCCAGCGATTCTCCGCGCGCGCTTGAGAGCTCCCGTCGACGCTGGGCGCCTCAGGTCGGCGGCCGTGAGGCCCGGGAGGGCGGAGAGTCATGGACTGGTTGACGCACATCCTCGTACCGGTGGCGGCGGTCAGCGGCGGCATGGCGGCGGGCGGCATGATGATCGCCGTACTCGGCGCTCCCCTGCTGCTGACCCTGCCGCCGCAGCGGTACGTCGCCCTGCACCAGCTACTGGTGACGCGGTTCGACCCGTTCATGCCGGTCTGTCTGCTCACCGCGCTGGCGACGAACCTGGCCCTGGCGCTGGTCGTGTCCCGGGACGCCGCGCAGGCGCTCTACGCCGTGGCCGTGGTGCTGCTGGCCGGCACCGTCTTCGTCTCGCTGAAGCGGAACGTGCCGATCAACAAGTGGCTCAAGACGCTCGATCCCGAGTCCCTGCCGCCCGACTTCGACCGGCTGATCCACCGCCGGGTCCGGTGGCGCAACTGGAACCTGGTGCGCGCCTCCTTCACCCTCGTCGCCGTCGGCGTCAACGGCGTGGCGATCGGCGTCCTGGTCTAGGGCCTGTCCGGCGGATCATGCCGCGGACGCGGGGTCTGGCACGCCCGTCTGCGGCGTTGTCGTCGGTTGCCGACTCCCCCATCGCGTCGGCGCCCTCCTCCGCCTTGCGGCTGGACGCACCCCCACGCTCGAATGCGCTCGCGCGGGGGGACCCCCATCGCCCCCGCTCACCGGCGCTGATGAGGCGCCGCCGATTTCCTGCGACCTGATCCGCCGGACAGGCCCTGGGGCGATCCGGCCCGGTAGGACGCCCTGGCGCAGGGACCTCCCGATCCCCCTACCTCGGAGGTGTACGCAATGACGAGCGAACCAAGGGCGGCCGTGCGGCCGCGCCGGCCCGTCCCCGTGCCGGGCGGCCGTCCGACCGTCGGGCTGGACATGCCCCCGGCCGGACGGGCGCTGCGGTTGCTGTTCGCCGCCGTCGCCGTCTGGTACCGGGTGGACCGGGACAGCCGGTTCGACGGGGCCTACTTCCTGCGGACGGTGCTGTGCTTCCTCCTGGTCGCCGCGGTGTACACGGCGGCGTACCGGCTGTTGTCCGCGCTGGTGCTGGACCGGGTGAGCCCGTGGACCGGCACCGCCCTGTTCCTTCTCCCCTCGCTGCTCTACCCGCTGGACCTCGGACCGTCCGCCCTCCATGACGGGCTGGGCCTGTACACGCTGCTCGGGTTCGTGCTGTGCCCGCTGGCCCGGTACGCGGGGGCCGAGGTCACGGCCCTGCCGGCCCTGCTGACCGGACGGCGGGGGCACCGGCTGTACTCGCCGTTCAACATCGCCGACCGTGCCGAACTGGCCTTCCGTACCTCCCCCGGCGACGGCCGGCGGCCGTGGTGGGCGCTCTGCGCGGTGGTGACCGGCTGCTACTTCGTGGCGGTCTGGGTGGTGCCTCTGCTGCTGGTCATCTCCCCGGTGGAGGACGCGGTCGACGGCTATGAAGCGCCCATGTGGTGGGCCCTGGTCCTGCTGCTGCCCGTGACCTGCCTGGCGCTGCGGGCCCGCCGGAGCGCGCCGGGTCCGGACCGGCGCACCTGGGGGCTGGCGGCCCTGTTCCTGCTGTGCGCGATCCCGGCCGGGACGAACGTTCCGGACATGCTGTGGGGCGGCATCATGCTCATCGGCATCGTCACTGCCGTCGTCCGGGGGGTGCGGCGGCTGCGGCGCCGTACACCGACGACGGGCTGACGCGTCCCCGCTGCGAGGCACCGCGCGACGTGCGTCGCGCGGTGCCTCTCGGACGGCTCAGTGGGCGTCCTCTGCCGCCGCACTGCCGCTCCCGCGGGGCAGCAGGAACAGCAGGGCGAGCGTGACGAGGACGACGGCGAGTTGCAGGAGCATGGTGACGAGGACGGCGTTCTCGTAGTCGGCGGCGCTCGCGGCGGCTGTGTCGCCGAGGAGGGCGTAGAACACACCGCCGGTGACGGCGACCCCGACGGCGGCACCCGCCTGCCGGAACGTGGAGAACACCCCGGACGCGGACCCCGCGTCGGCGTGCGCCACCCCACTCAGCGTGACATTGAGGACGGGGGTGCTGACCAGGCCGACGCCGACGCCGAACAGCAGCAGGCCCGGTACGAGCGCCGGTACCGACAGGGACCGGCCCGCGACCGCGACGGTGACCGTCACGAGCACCACGCCCGCCACCGCGGCGAGGCAGCCCGCGATCAGTACCCGGCGGCCGTGCCGTCGGGCCAGCGGGATCGCCAGGAAGGAGGAGAGCGCCGTGCCCAGTGCCCAGGGCAGCAGGCACTGCCCGGCGCGCTGCGGGCCGAAGTCCAGGCCGTGCTGGAGGAACAGGACGAAGACGAAGAAGAATCCGGTCATCAGCGCGGCGAGGTTGAACGTCACCAGGACGCCGGCGGTGAAGACCCGGCCGCTGAACAGGTGCAGGGCGATCAGCGGAGCGCCGCCCGCGCGTTCCCGCCGCCGCTGGTGCGTCACCAGCAGCCACAGCGCCGGAGCCGAGGCCGCCAGTGCCGCCCAGGCCCACCAGGGCCAGCCCAGTTCCCTGCCGTACGTCAGGGGGCACAGGAACAGCAGCAGCGCCACCGCCGCCAGCGCCACTCCTCCCAGGTCCAGCCGGCGGCCGTCGGCCGCCCGGGACTCGTCCAGGTGGCGCAGGCCGCCGACGACGGCCAGCAGACCGACCGGGATGTTCACCAGGAAGAGCGAGCGCCAGCCCCAGCCGAACAGGTCGGCCTGGACGAGGACTCCGCCCAGCACCGGGCCGGCGACGCTGGCCAGGCCGATCACGGCGGCGTACAGGCCCATCGCCGGTCCCCGGCGCGCGGGCGGCACCGTCAACTGGAGCACGGTGAGGACCTGGGGTCCCATCATGGCGGCCGAGATCCCTTGCAGGACCCGGGCCAGCACCAGCAGCGGCACCGTGCCGGCCGCTCCGGCCAGGGCCGAGGCGAGGGTGAAGCCCACGGTCCCGGCCAGGAAGACGCGTCTGCGGCCGGCGAGGTCACCCAGGCGGCCGCCGGTGACCAGCAGCAGGGCGAACGGCAGGGCGTAGCCGGCGAGCACCCACTGGGCGGTCGCCTCTCCGGCGCCGAGGTCGCGCTGGATCTCGGGGACCGCGACGTTGACGCCCATGACGTCGAACTGGTTCATGAACGTGGCCAGCAGGACCACGGCGAGCGCGCGCAGGGGGTGCCGGGGCCCGGACGCGGCCTCCTGGCCTGCCGGGGCCGCCCCGGGCCGTGACGTCGCGCTCATGGCAGTAGTGCCACGGCGAGGGCGTTCGCGGCCAGCGCGGTCAGCGCGCAGGCGGTGCGCAGGCGGTGCCAGTTCCGCCAGGGCAGACGCGGGTCCTGCCAGTCCGGCGGGATGGCCGCCGGGTCCAGGGAGTGGACGCGCTTGTTGATCGGCACGTTGCCGAACTGGGAGACCACCTGCACCCCGACCATGGCCAGCAGCGCCACGGCGAACAGCGCCCGGGCGCCCGCCTCGTCGGCCACGAACAGCAGGACCAGGTCGGCCAGGACTCCCACCGTGACGACCAGCGGCATCACCGGGTGATAGCCCTCGCCGAGTTTGCGGTGGAGCTCCACGTACCGGTCGGCGGGCAGCGTCTGTACCGCCGGCAGCACGCTGACCGCGACGGCGAAGAACACGCCCGCCACAATGCCGCTGCCGATGACGGCAGCCGTGCCCAGTAGCTCGATCATGGGCCCTCACCTTCTCCTCGCGTTCCGCGACGGACGACGAATGACACGACGTCGCAGGACAGTGCCGGTGCGGCCTCAAGACCGGTTGGAGGCGGGCTCGACACGAGGACCTGATCCGGGTGCGCCCGCCCGCTCCATCGAGGCTTGAGAAACGCCCGAGGGGGGCGGGACAGCCTGACGGGCACCGGTCGCGCCGAAGCCGTACCCGGGCCGGAAGCGCCGGCCGCACCAGGGCAACGCCCGGCCCTCCGCGGCCGGAGCTCTCAGGACGACTCCCGACCTGGACGACAAGGACCAACACGAGGAGCGCACATGTCTGGTATCGCCGGGTGGGTCGACCACCGTCGCGACCTGACGCGCGAGCGGGCCACCGTCCGCGCGATGACCGCGACCATGGCCTGCCGCGGCCCCGACGGAGAGGGTCTGTGGACCTCGGAACGCGCGGTGCTCGGTCACCGCCGTCAGATCGTGCTCGACCCCGACGGTCTGCCCGAGCCCGTCGCCTTCCTCGCCGACGGCCGGACGGTGGCGGTCACCGCGCTGGACGGCGAGATCTACAACGCGGAGCAACTACGCCGGGAGCTGAAGTCCTCCGGACACCGGTTCCGCGGCCGTGGTCACGCCGAAGTCGTCCTCGCGGCGTATCTGCGCTGGGGCGCCGACTGTGTGCGGCGGCTGGTGGGGATCTTCGGTCTCGCCGTCTGGGATCACCGGTCCCAGGAGCTGCTGCTGGCCCGTGACCGGCTGGGCAACAAGCCGATGTTCTACCGTCCCACCGCGGACGGCGTGATCTTCGGCTCAGAACGCAAGGCGATCCTCGCCCATCCGCTGGTCGAGCCGGTGGTCGACATGGACGGCCTGCGGGAGATTCTGTCGTACGCCGGCACGCCCGGGCACGGCGTCTTCCGCGGGATGCACCAGGTCCGCCCCGGGCACCTGGTCCGGGTCACCCGCGAGGGGCTGCGCGAGCACCGCTACTGGGCGCTGGAGGCCCACGAACACACCGACGACCTGGACACCACGGTACGCACCGTGCGCGAGCTGCTGGACCATGCCGTGGCCGAGCAGCTCGACGCCGACGTGCCGCTGTGCATGATGCTGTCGGGCGGGCTGGACTCCAGTGGGGTCACCGCGCTCGCCGCCCGGACCCTGCGCGAGCGCGGCGCCGCGCCCCTGCGCACCTTCACCGCCTCCTTCCGCCAGGAGGCGGAGTTCCAGGCGGACGAGGTGTGGTCCACGCCCGACGCCCCCTACGCGCGGGAGCTGGTCGAGCGGGTCGGCGCCGAGCACACCGACGTGGTGCTCGGCACGGAGGACCTGCTGGACCCCGTGGTGAAGGCCAACTCCCTGCGGGCGAAGGACGTCCCCAGTCCGCTGGGGAACATGAACACCTCCCTGTACGTGCTGTTCCGGGCCATCAAGGAACATGCCGACGTGGCGGTGCTCGGCGACGCCGCGGACGGTGTCTTCGGCGGCACCATGTGGATGTCGATGCCGCCCCTGCTGGAGGCGAAGACGTTCCCCTGGACGGCGATGGCGCACTGGAGCGGCGGCCGCCACGGGATGGGCACCGACCTGCTGGAGCCGGGCCTGCTCGGCAAGCTGGACGTGCCCGGCTACTGCTCCGACCGCTACCAGGAGGCGATGCGGCGCGTACCGCACGTGCCCGGACAGTCCGCCGAGGAACACCGGATGCGGGAGATCTGGTACCTCAACGTCACCAGCTGGCTGGAGACCCTGCTGCCGCACAGCGAGTCGGTGGCCCAGTCGCTGGGCCTGGCACTGCGACTGCCGTACTGCGACCACCGGCTGGTCGAGTACGTGTTCAACGCGCCGTGGTCGATGAAGGGTTTCGACGGCCGCGAGAAGAGCCTGCTGCGCGCGGCGCTCGCCGACGTGCTGCCCGAGTCGATCCTGCAGCGCCGCAAGTCGCCGTACCCGGTGACGCAGGACGTCGCCTACGCGCGGGCCCTGTGCGACGGGCTGCGCCGACTGGCCGCCGACCGGGACGCGCCGGCCGCGGGGCTGATCGACGCCGAGGCGGCGCAGACGTTCGTCGAAGACCCCGCGGCACTGGTCACCGGGCCACGCGCCTGGGTGGCCCGCACGCACGTGGAGATGCTCTTCCAGCTGAACGCGTGGCTGGACGAGTACCGGGTGCGGCTGGACCTCTGAGCGCCGCTTCCGCAGCGCCGCACCGCGCCTTCCGTTGTTCCCATCCGTCCTCCTCCAGGGAGTTCCGCATGCCCGACACGCACGCCCACGGCACCTCCGACGCCTCGGAAGCCCCCGACGCCGCCGCTCTGCTGGAACTCGGGCAGAGCTACTGGGCCTCCAAGACACTGCTCAGCGCCGTAGAACTGGGTCTGTTCAGCCTTCTCGCCAAGGAGCCGGCCCCGGAGCGGGAGATCCGCGAACGGCTCTCGCTCCACCCGCGCGCGACCCGCGACTTCCTGGACGCGCTGGTCGGTCTCGGCGCCCTCGAGCGCGATGGCGAGGTGTACCGCAACAGCCCGGCCGCCGACCTCTACCTCGACGAGGGCAAGCTCCCCTACCGGGGCGGCTTCCTGAAGATGCTGAACTGGCAGTTCAACCTGTGGGCGCAGCTGACGGAGCTGCTGCGCACCGGCGCACCGCAGACCAAGGGGCCCACGCACTTCGACGACTTCTACTCCAAGCCCGAGGCGGTGCGGGGCTTCATGGTCGCCATGGACGGCGCCAACGCCCTGGTCGGGCCCGCGCTGGCCAAGGAGTTCGACTGGAGCGGCCGTACGTCGTTCATCGACGTCGGCGGGGCCCGGGGCAACCTCGCCGCGGCGATCGTCAAGGCCCATCCGCACCTGCGGGGCGGCAGCTTCGACCTGCCGCCGGTGGAGCCGTTCTTCGACGAGCACGTCGACCGGCTCGGTCTCGCGGACCGGCTCGACTTCCACGCCGGCGACTTCTTCACGGGCCCGCTGCCCTCCGCCGACGTGCTGATCTTCGGTCACGTCCTGCACGACTGGAACGACGACCAGCGGCTGACGCTGCTGCGCAAGGCCTACGACGCGCTGCCCGAGGGCGGTGCGGTGCTGATCTACGACGCCCTCATCGACGACGGGCGGCGCGACCCGAAGAACCTGCTGCTCAGCCTGAACATGCAGTTGGTGACCACGGGCGGCTCGGAGTACACGGGAGCCGACTGCCGCTCCTGGCTGGCCGAGGCGGGCTTCAGCCGCACCGAGACGGTGCCGCTGACCGCGGCCGACACGCTGGTCGTCGGCCACAAGGGGCCCGCGACCGCGTGAGGGCACGGCCGACGCCGCACCCCCGTAAGTAGTTTCCCGCGCCGGGTCCGGCGCGGGCATCCCGACCACCGTGACGCCACACATACCCGCCCACACAAGGAGACCCGTACCTTGACCTCCGTACCCCTGCCCCCCGGAACCCAGGGCGCCTCGCCCACCGTCGGCCTGTCCCGGCGGCGGATGCTGTTCGGCGCCGGCGTGACCGCGGGCGCCCTGCTCGGCGTGCTGCCCGCGGCGTCCCCGGCGGCCGCCTCACCGGCGCGCCGCCCCGTACGCCCGGCCGCCGCCTTCGACGTTGTCGTCACCCAGGACTCGATCACCGCGCCGAGCACGGTGCCCAGCGGTCCGGTGACCTTCCATGTCACCACCCCCACGGAGGGTGGCATGGGGCTCCCCCTCGTCCACATCCGCGTCCCGATCGACAAGTACCTCGACGACCTGACCCGGATGAACAACGCGACCACGCCCGCCGAGGCCGCCGCTGCCGCCAAGGTGGTGGAGGGGGAGTCGGTGAACCTGGGTGGGGCCGCGGTCCAGCCCGGTGTCGGCGCGACGTACACCCAGATCCTGTGGCCCGGCCGGTACTACTTCCTCGCCTACGACTTCGACAGCGCGGCGCGCCCGGTCGCGCACGCCCTGACCGTCCGGGGGACGGCGACCGGGGAGCCGCCCGAGCCCGTGGACCTGATCCGGCACACCCGGTCCGGCTTCCGGGTGCCCGGCGACCGGCTGCACGCGAACGGCACGCACCTGGTGATCAACGACTCGGGCGTGCTCAACGAAGCCGTGCTGCTCCCGGTGCGACCGGGCACGACCGCCGCCGAGGTGGACGCGTTCTTCGCGGCGCTGCGCGACGGCACCACTCCGCCGTCGAACCCGATCATCGGCGGAGCGACCGGGTCCCCGCCGCTGTCCCCCGGCCGTTCCGCGCGGGTGGCGGCGTCACTGCCGCCCGGCGGCTACGTGCTGTCCTCGTGGATCACGAGCAGCACGACCGGCCGACCGCGCGTGTTCGACGGCTTCTACAAGCTGGTGACGCTGGCGTGAACCGCGTGGGTGACACCGTCGACGACTGGAAGCCACCGCCGATCGCGGTCGCCCGGGCGGCCAACCGGCTCGTCCGGCCGTTGCTGCTGTCCCCGCTGCACGTGCTGGTCAGCCGCCGGTTGATGTTGCTGGAGTACACCGGCCGCCGCACCGGGAACCGCTACCGGATCCCGGTGGCCTACCGCCCCTGGGGCGACGACGGCGGGCAGGTCCTCGCGACCAGCGTGGGCACCGGCTGGCCGGTCAACCTGCGCGGCGGTCAGCCGGTACGGCTGCTTGTCCGGGGTCGCTGGCGGACGGCCGAGCCGACCGTCGTGGAGCGCCCGGAGGAGGTCGCCGACCTGCTCGGCGACCTGGCCGCCCGGCAGGGCCCCCGCGCGGTCGCCGCACTGCGCGTGGGCCTGCCGGGCGACCGGCAGCCCACTCGCGACGAGCTGCTGCTGGCCGGCACCCGCGTGCGGGTCGGACGGTTCCGGTTCACCGGCTGACGGCTTCGAGCCGACCTGCACGAGGACTCGAGCCCCTACCAGAACGATCGACCCATTGCGAACAAGGAGGCACCAATGGCGCACAGGACGCTCGTCGTCGCGAAGATGAAACCCGAGGACGCCGACGCGGTGGCCGAGGTCTGGGCCGAGTCGGACGCGACCGAACTGCCGTACATGGTCGGCGTCTCGCGCCGCACCCTCTTCAGGTTCCACGGGCTGTACTTCCAGCTCGTCGAGGCCGAGCAGGACATCACCGAGAACCTGTACCGAGCGCGCAGCCACCCGCTGTACCAGGACATCCACACCAAACTCGCCCGGTTCATGACCCCGTACGACCCCGACTGGCGCGAGCCCAAGGACGCCATGGCCCAGGCCTTCTACACCTGGACGCCCAGCCGGTGAGCGGGACCGGTGCCGGCGTTCCCGGCCACGAGGAGAACAGAGTGACGGCCCCACCTGTGCGCAAGGTCAGCCGCGCCGAGGTCGAACCGAACCGGCGGCGCGGCGGAGACGTCCGTATCCTGCTCAGCCCGCGGACCGTCCAGTCGACGTCGGGCTTCGGCGGTTCCCTGACGCTGGAGCCCGAGGAGTACGTGTGCGAGCACATCCACCCGTACTCCGAGGAGTTCGTGTACGTCGTCGGCGGACAGCTGCGGATCCGGATCGGCGAGGAACTGATCGACCTGGGCGAGGGCGACTCCGTCATGGTCCCCATGGGAGTACGCCACCGCATGGTCAACCTCGGCAGTGAGCGAGCTCAGGTGATCTTTCACCTGGCGCCGCTGGCACCGCGGCCCGAACTGGGCCACGTCGACACGGAGTTCCTGCCGGACCGGTCCGACTCGCCGGCCCCGCCCGTCGGCGGTGCCCGGTGAACGCGCCACGGGTCGCCGTCACCGGGATCGGCGTGGTCGCGCCCGGGGGCGTCGGCCGGGAGGCGTTCTGGTCGATGCTCACCGCGGGGCGCACCGCCACCCGCCGGATCACCTTCTTCGACCCGGCCGGCTTCCGCTGCCAGGTGGCCGCCGAGGCCGACTTCGACGCCGCCGCGCACGGGCTGGGCCCGCAGGAGATCCGGCGCATGGACCGTGCCGCCCAGCTGGCCGTCGTCGCCACCCGCGAGGCGCTGCTCGACTCGGGACTCGACTTCGCCGCCCTGGACCCCTCCCGCACCGCGGTCACCGTGGGCAACGCGGTGGGTTGCACCATGGGCCTGGAGCAGGAGTACCGGGTGGTCAGCGACGGCGGCCGCAAGTGGCTCGTCGACCACCAGTACGCGGTGCCGCACCTGTACGACTACCTCGCGCCCAGTTCGCTGGCGCGGGAAGTGGCGTGGGCGTGCGGGGCCGAGGGGCCGACCGCGGTGGTCTCCTCCGGCTGCACCTCGGGCATCGACGCACTCGGGCACGCGACGGGGCTGTTGCGCGAGGGCACCGCGGACGTGGTGATCGCGGGCTCCACCGACGCGCCGATCTCCCCCATCACCCTGGCCTGCTTCGACGCCATCAAGGCCACCTCGACCTTCAACGACCTGCCGGAATCGGCGTGCCGCCCGTTCGACGGGGACCGGCGCGGGCTGATCCTCGGGGAAGGCGCCGCCTTCTTCGTCCTGGAGTCGCTGGCGGCGGCGCGCCGCCGCGGTGCGCACGTCTACTGCGAGATCGCCGGGTACGGCGGCCGCGCCAACGGCTACCACATGACCGGGCTGAAGCCGGACGGCCGGGAGATGGCCGAGGCGATCCGGGTGGCGCTGGACCAGGCACGGCTGAACCCGGACGACGTCGACTACGTCAACGCGCACGGCTCCGGCACCCGGCAGAACGACCGGCACGAGACCGCGGCCGTGAAGACGACGCTCGGCGAGCACGCGTACCGGGTGCCCATGAGTTCCATCAAGTCGATGGTGGGGCATTCCCTGGGCGCCATCGGGTCGATCGAGGTGGCCGCGTGCGCGCTGGCCATCGAGCACGACGTGGTGCCGCCGACCGCCAACCTGACCCGGCCCGATCCCGAATGCGACCTGGACTACGTCCCGGTGACGGCACGGGAGCACCGTACGGACGTGGCCCTGTCCGTCGGCAGCGGGTTCGGCGGGTTCCAGAGCGCGATCGTGGTGGCCGATCCCGAGGCGGTGCCCGCATGACGGCCGTGGTCACGGGGCTGGGCGTGATGGCCCCCAACGGGACGGACACCGAGGCGTACTGGTCGGCGACGCTGGACAGCAAGAGCGGCATCGGCCGGATCGAGCGTTTCGACCCCACTCCGTATCCGGTCACGCTCGCCGGGGAGGTCACCGGCTTCGACCCGGCGGACCACGTGCCGAGCCGGCTGCTGGTGGAGACCTCCGCCATGAGTCATCTGGCGCTCGCGGCCGGGGAGATGGCGATGGCGGACGCCGGTGTCGTGCCGGCCGAACTGCCCGAGTACGAGATGGGCGTGGTCACGGCGAACGCCACCGGTGGCGTGGAGTTCGGCCAGCGGGAGCTGCAGAACCTGTGGAGCGGCTCACCGTCGGACGTGGGCGCGTACATGTCGATCGCGTGGTTCTTCGCGGCGACCACCGGGCAGTTGTCGATCCGGCACAAGCTGCGCGGGCAGTGCGGTGTCGTGGTCAGCGAGCAGGCGGGCGGTCTGGACGCCATCGGACAGGGCCGCCGGCTGCTGCGCGGCGGGCACCGGATGGTCATGGCGGGCGGGACCGAGTCGGCGATGTCGCCGGCCGGCCTGGTCGCCCAGTTGCCCGGGCACCTCAGCCGCCGCGACGATCCCGCCCGGGCCTACCTGCCCTTCGACGCCGACGCGTGCGGTTACCTGCCGGGCGAGGGCGGGGCCATCCTGATCGTCGAGGACGCGCGGCGGGCCGCCGAGCGCGGGGCTCCCCACCGCTACGGCGAGATCGCCGGCTACGCCGCCACCTTCGATCCGGCCCCCGGGCTCGGCCGGCCGCCGACGCTGCGTGTGGCCGCGGAACGCGCCCTGGCCGACGCGGGGGTGAGTCCCGCGGACGTGGACGTGGTGTTCGCCGACGCCTACGGGGTTCCGGCACTCGACCGGGCGGAGGCCGAGGCCATCTCGGCGGTGTTCGGCCCGTACGGCGTCCCGGTGACCGCGCCGAAGTCGATGACCGGGAGGCTGTACGCCGGGGCCGGCGCCCTCGACGTGGTGGCGGCTCTGCTGTCGGTCCGGGACGGCATCATCCCGCCCACCGCCAACGTCACCGAACTCGCCCCGGGCTGCGACATCGACCTCGTGCTCGACCGGCCCCGGCCCGCGCCGGTCCGTACCGCCCTGGTGCTCGCCCGGGGGCACGGCGGCTTCAACTCCGCCCTCGTGGTCCGTGCCGTGACGCACTGAACGACATCTCGCACGCCAACTGGAGGAATCCATGCAGGACTTCACCCTGGACGACCTGCGGCGCGTGATGCGCGCAGCCGTGGGAGTCGACGACTCCGTCGACCTGGAATCAGACATCTCCGGCATCGAGTTCACCGATCTCGGGTACGACTCGCTGGCCCTGCTGGAGATCGTCGGCAAGATCGAGAAGGAGTACGGCACGGCCGTTCCGGAGGACGCGGTCCAGGAGCTGACCACGCCCGGAAAACTGGCCGAGTACGTCCACCGGCAGCTCTCCGGGGCCGTGGCGTCATGAGCGCCCGTACCGAGTGCTCGGTGCGCATCGACGCGCCGATGGACCTGGTCTGGAACATGACGAACGACCTGGAGTCCTGGACGGAACTGTTCACCGAGTACGCGAAGGTGGAGGTGCTGGAGCGGGACGGCGACACCGTGCGGTTCCGGCTGACGATGCATCCGGACGAGAACGGCAAGGTCTGGAGCTGGGTCTCGGTGCGCACCGCCGACCCGGCGACCCGCACCGTACGGGCGCACCGGGTGGAGACCGGCCCGTTCGCGTTCATGCGCCTCTTCTGGGACTACCGCGAGGCCGACGGCGGCGTGGAGATGCGCTGGGTCCAGGAATTCCACGTCAAGGACGAGATGCCCTTCGACGACCAGGCCATGGCCGCGCACCTGGAGGAGAACAGCGCCGTCCAGATGGCGCACATCAAGGAACGCGTCGAAGCCGCCGCCCGGCGCACGACCACCGCGCAGACGGGAGAGAAACGATGACGAGTGCGCAGCTGACCGATCGGAACGTGCTGGTGACGGGCGGTACCCGGGGCATCGGGCGAGCGATCGTGCTCACCCTGGCGCGGGCCGGCGCCAACGTCGTCACCTGCCACCGGCAGGAGAACGAGGCGGCCTCGTCGCTGGCCCGCGAGCTGAAGGAGATACCGGGCGAGCACCAGGTGATCCGCGCGGACGTCGGCGACCCGGCGCAGGTGCGGCGGCTGCTGGAGGAGGCGGGCGCCCGTCTCGGCTCGCTGGACGCCGTCGTCAACAACGCGGGCGTCATCAGTCACATCCCCTTCGAGAAGCTGCCGGAGGAGGAGTGGCACCGGGTGATCGACACTCACCTCACGGCCGCCTACCTGGTGACGCAGCACGCGCTGCCGTTGCTCGGGCAGGGTGCCTCGGTGGTGAACATCGGCTCCCGGGTGGCCACCGTCGGCCTTCCCCAGCGGGCGCACTACACCGCCGCCAAGGCCGGCCTGATCGGGCTGACCCGGTCGCTCTGCAAGGAGCTCGGCGGCCGTGGCGTCCGGGTCAACATGGTCGACCCCGGGGTGATCGAGACGGAGGCGGCGGCCGAGCTCCCGCCCGAGCAGTACGAGGCGCTGCAGGCCCGGTACCGGGCGCTGACCTCGCTGGGACGGCTCGGTGCACCGGACGAGGTGGCGGACGTGGTGCTGTTCCTCGTCAGCGACCTGTCGCGGTACGTGACCGGAACCGCCATCGCGGTGGACGGAGGGATCTGAGGATGGCGGACAAGGACGAGCGCTTCCGGGTGCTCCTGCGCTTCGAGATCAACCCGGGGATGGAGGCCGACTTCGAGCGGACCTGGCTCTCCATCGGCAGCGTCATCACCGGCCACCCGGCCAACCTGGGCCAGTGGCTGATGCGCAGCGCCGAGGACGAGTCGGTCTACTACGTGATCAGCGACTGGGTGGACGAGGAGCGCTTCCGGGAGTTCGAGCACAGCGACGCCCATGTGGAGCACCGTACGAAGTTGCACCCGTTCCGGCGCGGCGGCGCGATGCACATCATGCGCGGGGTCCACTTCCTGCCCGCCCGGTCGACCGCCCCCTCCGGGAGCGCCCGATGACGGCACGGGCCCGGGTGCTGCTCTGGCACCGGGCCCCCGCGGACGATCCCGGGGCGGTGGAGCGGGCGTACGAGCAGATCAGCCGCCATCTCTCGGGCACACCGGGCCTGTTGGGCAACGAGTTGCTCAGGGCCGCCGACGATCCGGGGAGCCTGGTCGTGATGAGCGAGTGGGAGAGCCTCGCGGCCTTCCGGGCCTGGGAGGAGACCACGCAGCACCGGCCGTCCACCTCACCCCTGCGCCCTTACCAGGACCGCGCGCGGGACCGTTTCTTCGAGGTGTACGAGGTCGCCGCGGCCTTCGTGGAGGCGCCCACGTGACCCACACCGACCTCTACATCGCCGGCACCGGCCGCTGGCTCCCCCCGGCGATGACCGTGGCCGAGGCCGAGGCCGCCGGGCTGTGCCGGCGGCGGGCGCTGTGGCGCACCGAGGTCGAGGCGGTCCGGGTCTCACCGGGTGACTCCGGGCCCGAGATGGCGGCGCGGGCGGCCCGGGCGGCCCTTCGGCAGGCCGGTGCTTCATTGCCGCGGATGCCCGACGACATCGACCTGGTGCTGCACGCCACCACCTACTACCAGGGCCACGACATGTGGGCGCCCGCCTCCTACGTCCAACAGGTGGCCCTGGGCAACGCCTGTCCGGCGATCGAGGTACGCCAGATGTCCAACGGCGGTATGGCCGCCCTGGATCTCGCCGCCGGTTACCTGAGGGGCGGCCCGGCTCGGGGACAGGCCCTGATCACCACGGGGGACCGGTTCTGTCCGCCGGGCTTCGACCGGTGGCGCAGCGACGCCGGCACCGCCTACGGGGACGGGGGGACCGCTCTGGTGCTGTCGCGGCGTGGCGGTTTCGCGCGGGTGCGCGCCCTCGCGACGTACGCCGATCCGGGCCTGGAGCGGATGCACCGGGGCGACGACCCGTTCGCCGACGCGCCGTTCGCGGTCCGCCAACCGGTCGACCTGGAGCCACCGCGGCGCGACTTCGTGGCCGCGACGGGCCTCGACACCGTGCTCGGCAGGATCGACGACGGCCAGCGGGCGGCGCTCAAACGCTGTCTGTCCGAGGCCGGGGTGGAGTCGGCGGACCTGGACTGGTTCGTACTGCCGCACCTGGGACGGCCCCGGCTGGAGGCGCACTTCCTGGGGCCGCTGGGCATCGACGTGGACCGTACGACGTGGTCGTGGGGCCGCCGGGTCGGTCATCTGGGCGCCGGGGACCAGTTCGCGGGCTTCGGGCACCTGGTGGACTCCGGCGTGCTGACGCCGGGTCAGCTGTGTCTGCTGGCCGGGGTGGGCGCCGGTTTCTCGTGGACCTGCGCGGTCGTCGAGCTGCTGCGCCGGCCGGAGCCCGACGGCACGGGGAGCGGGCGGTGAGGAGGCGGGGCCGTACCGGCTTCCTGGGGCAGCCCCGCTGGTTCGGCACTCTGTTCGTGGTCGACCTGTGGGAGCGCTTCAGCTTCTACGGCATGCTGGCCATCCTCTACCTCTATCTCGTGGCGGACCCGGACGAGGGCGGCCTCGGCCTGTCGGAGGCGGACGCCGCCGCGCTGTCCGGCCTCTACATGGCCCTGGTCTTCATGTCGGCGCTGCCGGGTGGCTGGCTGGCCGACCGCGTCTTCGGCGCCCGCCGGGCGACGTTGTACGGCGGGCTGCTCATCACCGCGGGGCACGCCCTGCTCGCGGTGCCGGCCTCCGGGTGGCTGTACCCGGGTCTTGGCCTGGTGATCGCGGGCAGTGGCCTGGTCAAACCCGGTATGGCGGCGATGGTCGGCCGGATGTACGAGGGGCGCCCCGAGCGGCGGGAGGCGGCGTTCTCCCTCTTCTACATGAGCATCCAGGTCAGCGCGCTGATCGCCCCGCTGGTGACCGGTTTCCTCGGTGAGACGGTCCACTGGCACCTGGGGTTCGGTGCCGCCGCCCTGGGAATGATCGTCGGGGTGGTCTGCTACGTGGTGGGGTGGTCGGGGTTCGGCGACGTGGGCGCGCGGCCGGAACGTCCGGCGGCGCCCGGGGAGTTGCGGCGGGTGTTGCGCCGGGCCGGGCTGCTCGGCGGGCTGCCCGCGCTGGCCGTGGGGGTGGGCGCGGTGACCGGCGCGCTGCCCCTGCAGCGGGTGCTGATGCTGGTCGGACTGGTCGTGCTGACCGCCCCGGTGCTGTACTTCCGCGCGTTGCTGCGGGCCCCGGCGATCGGGCCGGCGGAGCGGGTGCGGCTGCGGGCCCTGGGATGGATGCTGTCGGCCTCCTCCGTGTTCTGGCTGTTGTTCGCCCAAGGGCCCGCGCTGCTCAATCTGTTCGCGCGGGACGAGGTGGACCGGACGGTGGGGGCGTTCCAGGTTCCGGCCAGTTGGTTCCAGTCGGTGCAGCCGTTGTTCCTGCTTGTGCTGTCACCGGTCGCGGCGGCCCTGTGGGTGCGTATGGGGCGCCGGGTGGGCGCGCCGGCCAAGTTCTCCGCCGGGCTGCTGCTGGGCGGCGGCGCGTTCCTGGTGATGGCCCTGGCGGCGGCGGCCGCCACGCAGGGAAGGGTGTCGCCGCTGTGGCTATTCGTGGTCTATCTGCTGCTCGTGTGCGGGGAGTTGGCCGTCGCGCCGATCGGGCTGGGCCTCGCCGCCGAAGTGGCCCCGGCCGGGTTCACCGGCCGGATGCTGGGGCTGTTCTGGTTGTTCGCGGCCGTCGGTGCGGCGAGCGGCGGCCAGTTCGCCCGGCTCGCGGGTGTCGTCCCCGACTCCGTGTACTACGCGCTGCTGGCCGTGTTGGGGCTGCTGGCGGGCACGGGGCTCACCCTGACCTCCAGGCCGTTGCACGGCCGTCTCGCGCCGCAGGCCGAAGCGGAGGCACGCGCACCGACAAGGAGCAAGCGCTGAGGAGATGTCGGGGGCGGAAGGGGTCCGCCGAGGGTGGTCAGGGGGCACTCGTCGACCGAGTGCCCCCTGACCGTCGTACGGAGATCGCCCACCCTTCCCCATAAGTAGAACCTCTACATGTAGGCTGTCTGTTGACGAAAAGAGGGTCGGTCGCCCGGGGCGAGCACGCCCGGAACGGCACACCGGCGGCCGCTCCCACCATCAGTGAGGAGCTCGGGATGTCCCTGACCCGTCGGAAGCTGCTGCGGCTCGCCTCAGGCGCCGCCGTGGCACTGCCCGTCGCGTCCGCCCTGACCGGCTGCCAGGACGAGGGAGGGAGCACCGGCGCGTTACGCAAGAGCCGGGGCAAGGCCCCGACCCCGTACAAGGTCCCGCTGCCCGTCCCGCCCGTACTCAAGCCCTCGAGAACCGAAGGGGGCGTCGACTACTACGACATCGTCCAGAAGCCGGCCCAGGTGGAGATCATCCCCGGGACGAAGACAGAGATATGGGGCTACAACGGACTGTTCCCCGGGCCCACGCTCTCCACCCGCAGCAGCCGGCCGATCGTCGTGCGGCACACCAACGAGCTGGAGGTACCGGTAGCCGTCCATCTGCACGGCGGCAAGACTCCCCCCGAGCACGACGGCTTCCCGACCGACCTGATCCTGCCGAGGGGCGGCTGGGACGGTCATGGTCACGACGGCCACGGCGGCGACGTCAGCCAGGGCAGCCGGGAGTACCGCTACCCGCTCCAACAGCCGGCCGCCACGCTCTGGTACCACGACCACCGGATGGACTTCACCGGCCCGCAGGTCTACTTCGGTCTTGCCGGCTTCCACCTCGTCCACGACGACGAGGAGGAGGCCCTTCCGCTCCCCAAGGGCGACCGGGACATACCCCTGATGATCTGCGACCGGTCGTTCACGGCGGATGGCGCCTTCGACTACCCGTCCGTCGACCCGGCCCTCAAGGGCGAACACGGTGTCACCGAGGACTTCATGGAAGGCGTGCTCGGCGACGTCATTCTCGTCAACGGCGCGCCCTGGCCCGTCCTCGAAGTCACCAACACCCGTTACCGCTTCCGGCTGCTCAACGCCTCCAACGCGCGCCGCTACCGGCTCGCCCTCGACCCCGGCCCGCAGTCGGGCAGCGCCTTCGTACAGGTCGGCAGCGACGTGGGACTGCTGGGCCGGCCGATCGGGCACGACGAGATCCAGATGGCATCGGCCGAACGCTTCGACGTCGTGGTGGACTTCTCCAAGTTCCCCGTCGGCACGAAGATCAACATGATCAACAAGCTGGACGACGGCGACACCGGCAAGGTCATGCAGTTCCACGTGGTGCGCAAGGCCTCGGACGAGAGCCAGGTGCCCAGCAAACTGGTGGACTTCGAACCGCTCAGCCGCTCCTCGGCCACCGTGACCCGGAAGTTCGACTTCAACCAGCGCAGCGACGACGGCTGGGACATCAACGGGCAGATGTACGACCCCCAACGGGACGACGCCGTGCCCGAACTCGGCGCGACCGAGATCTGGCGCTTCGACGGCGACGCCCACCACCCGGTCCACCTGCACCTCGCCCACTTCCAGGTCCTCAGCCGCAACCAGAACGACCCGGGCTCCTACGACTCCGGGTGGAAGGACACCATCGACCTCCAGTCCGGCAAGGAGATGGAGATCATCGCCCGCTTCACCGGCTATCGGGGCAGGTACGTCTTCCACTGCCACAACCTGGAGCACGAGGACATGGGGATGATGGCGAACTTCCGTGTGAAGTGACCTCCGCGGCGCGGGCGTGCGCGCACGTCCGCGCCGCCGGACCCCGGGCGCCCGAGCGCGGTTCGAGCCGTCCTTCACGGTGCCCTGGCACGCTCCCCGGGATCGCGGGCCCCGGTCGGGGGTCCGGCACTCGCGGAAGGGGTCTGACGTGCGCGACGACACCACATCCGTCCTGGTCGTGGGCGGCGGCCTGGTCGGTCTGTCCACGTCGTTGTTCCTGTCCCGGCACGGCGTCGACCACATCCTGGTCGAGCGGCACGCCGGGACGTCCATCCACCCGCGGGCATGGGGCCTGTACCCACGCACCCTGGAACTGTTCGACGCCCTCGGCGTGACCGACGACCTGCTGACGGAGGCCGCCGGCTTCGCCGGACACACCCTCAACGGCAAGGTCGAGTCCCTGACCGGGCGAGAGCTCTCCATGACCCGCATCCCGGAACCCGAGGACGTCAGCGACATCAGCCCCGTCGCGCGCATCCTCTCCCTGAGCCAGGACCGGATCGAGCCGATCCTGCTGCGCCGCGCCCGCGAGTTCGGCACCGACCTGCGCTTCGGCACCGAACTGCACGAGCTGGAACAAGACGCCAACGGCGTCACCGCCACCCTCCGGGACCGGGAGACCGGCGCGGAACGGCGCGTCACCGCGCGGTACCTGATCGCGGCCGACGGCGCCCACAGCCCCGTACGCGAGCGCCTCGGCATCGCCCGGCAGGGCCGCGGCACGCTCCGCCACCAGATCAGCATCGTCTTCCGGGCCGATCTGCGCGGCCCGCTGCGCGAGCGCCGGTTCGCCATCTGCCGGATCGCCAACCCCGAGGTGGACGGCGTGCTCGGACACGACGACACGCTGGAGCGCGGCACGCTCATCGTCACCCACGACCCCCAGGCCGAACCGTTCGACACGTACACCCCCGAGCGCTGCGCCGAGTTGGTCCGGGCCGCTGTCGGCGTGCCCGACCTGCCCGTGACCATCCTCAGCACCCTGCCCTGGGAGATGGCCGCGCTGGTGGCCGAACGGTACGCCGAGGGCCGGGTGTTCCTCGTGGGGGACGCCGCCCACGTCATTCCGCCTGTGGGCGGCTACGGCGCCAACACCGGCATCCAGGACGCGCACAACCTTTCCTGGAAACTGGCCGCGGTACTGGACGGCCAGGCCGGCGAAACGCTGCTCGACACCTACGACGCGGAACGCGGGCCGGTCGCGCGGGCGACCATGCGCCAGGCGGCGCTGCGGCTCGCGGCCCGGGCGGGCTCCGGCGACGGGCGGCGGGAGACGGCCGTCGCCGACCCCCTCAGCGTCATGTTCGGGTACCGCTACCGCTCCACCGCGGTGGTCGCCGACGAGGACGAACAGGTCGGCGCCGAACCGGACTTCATCGATCCCCGCGCCCTGTCCGGCGTTCCCGGCACCCGCGTCCCGCACCTCTGGCTGGACACGGACGGCGGCCGTACGGTGTCCACGCTCTCCCTGGCGGACCGCCGTCCCCTGCTCATCGCCGGCGCCAAGGCCACCGAGTGGTACGACAGCGCGCTCGCCGTGACGCGACGCACCGGCGTCCGCCTCGACGCCCTGCGCATGGGCGACGGCGTGACCGAGCGGGAACGGTCCTGGCACGACGCCCTGGGGATCACGGAGAACGGAGCGGTACTGGTCCGCCCCGACGGCTTCGTCGGCTGGCGCACACCCACTGCCCAGCCCTCCCCCGACCGAGTCCTGGACACCGTCGTGGCCCGGATCCTCGCCCACGCGACCGCCTGAGCGGCGACGAGCCGCCCGGTCCGCGTCATCGTCGACTCCCGCTCGCCGGGCGGGTGCCGACGTCTCCTCGGCTCTTCGGCGCGGCTCGCCGACTCCCCCACCAGCGGTCCTTCAGACGTTTTCCACGCCCCGCCCGCACGATCGGCAACCACAGCGATCCGACCCAGCGAGGGAGATCACCATGAGCACCGCGGCCGCCGTGCCGGCGGCACCTTCCGCACGCTCCGACGCGATCGCGGTGATCGGCATGGCCTGCCGACTGCCCGGCGCCCCGGACCCCGGCTCCTTCTGGGAGCTGCTTCGCACCGGCCGTGACGCCATCACCGACGCGCCCGCCGAGCGCTACGGCGACCTGGTGCCCCGACAGGCACCGTTCGCCCCGTCGCGACGCCCGGCACGCTCCCCCACTGCCTTAAGGGCGTGGGAGGTGCCCCCACTCGCCGCACCGGCCGAAAGCCCAAGTACGTCCAGTACGAGGGCTTCCGGCCGGCACGCCGAGAGCACGCACCGGACGCCGCCCCTTAACGGGCAAACGTTGCCCGCCGGGGCACTAGGCACGGCACGGCCGGACGACCCGGCGCCGCCCGCTCCGCCCAAGGGCGGGTTCCTCACCGACGTGGCCGGTTTCGACGCCGGCTTCTTCGGCATCGCCCCTCGCGAGGCCGCCGCCATGGATCCGCAGCAGCGGCTGACGCTGGAACTGGCCTGGGAGGCCCTGGAGGACGCCTTCGTCGTCCCCGGCAGCCTCCGCGGCACCGACACCGGTGTCTTCGTGGGAGCGATGGCGGACGACTACGCGCAACTGACCCACGCACGGGGCGGCTCCGCCGTCACCCCGCACACGCTGCCGGGCATCAGCCGCGGCGTCATCGCCAATCGGCTCAGCAACGTACTGGGCCTGGGCGGTCCCAGCCTCACCGTGGACACCGGTCAGTCCTCCGGCCTGGCCTCGGTGCACCTGGCCTGCGCCGCACTGCGGCGTGGGGAGAGCGGCATCGCGCTCGCGGGAGCGGTGCACCTCAACCTCGCGCCCGGCAGCGTGCTGGCGACCACGCGGTTCGGGGCGCTGTCGCCGGACGGACGCTGCCACACCTTCGACGCGCGCGCCAACGGATACGTGCGGGGCGAGGGCGGCGTCCTGCTGGTGCTCAAGCCGCTCGCCCGGGCGCTCGCCGACGGTGATCGCCTCCACTGCGTCGTCCTCGGCTCGGCCATGAACAGCGACGGCGGTCCGGACCCACTGACCGTGCCGGGCCGCCAGGCCCAGGAGGACGTGCTGCGCCGCGCCTGCGCGGCCGCCGGCGTCGTGCCCGGCCAGGTGCAGTACGTCGAACTGCACGGCACCGGCACCCGAGCCGGCGACCCGGTGGAGGCCGCGGCCCTCGGTGCCGTGTTCGGCGGCGGCCGGTCCCCCGGCGACGCCCTGCGCGTCGGCTCGGCCAAAACGAACGTCGGGCACCTGGAAGGGGCCGCCGGCATGGTGGGCCTGCTCAAGACGGCCCTGTGCATACGCCACCGGCAGCTCGCCCCGAGCCTGAACTTCACCACCCCGCACCCCGACATCCCGCTCGCCGGCCTTGGCCTGCACCTGCAGAGCGCGCTTACTGACTGGCCCCGCCCCGACCGACCGCCGCTGGCCGGTGTGTCCTCGTTCGGCATGGGCGGCGCGAACTGCCACGTCGTGGTCACGGCGCCGCCGGCGAAGGCACCACCGCGCCCGGGAACCCCCGGCGCGGCACCCAGCGCGGACGTTCCCCCGCCCGTGCCCTGGCTGCTCTCCGCGCGGACCGCTCCGGCCCTGCGGGCCCAGGCCCACGCCGTGCTCGACCACCTGCGCCGGACCCCCGCGACGCAGCCCGTGGACGCCGCCCGCACCCTTGCCACGGCCCGCACCCACCACGAGCACCGGGCCGCGCTGCTCAGCACCGACGGACGGCCGCCGGTGGAGGCGCTGGAGGCCCTCGCCGAGGGGCGCCCCGCTCCGGGCGTGACGCGCGGCCGGTCCGGCGCCGGGGCCGGGCTCGCCGTCCTGTTCACCGGGCAGGGCGCCCACTGGCCCGGGGCGGGACGCGGACTGTACGCGGCCTTCCCCGCCTTCGCGCAGGCCCTGGACGAGATCTGCGGCCACTTGGACCCCCACCTCGACCGACCGCTGCGCGACCTGATGTTGTCCGCTCCGGACGACCCCGCCGCGGCCGGTCTGGCCCAGCGCACCGACTACGCGCAACCGGCCCTGTTCGCCCTGCAGACCGCCCTGCTGCGGCTGCTCGGAACCTGGGGCGTAAGGCCGTCCGTGCTCGCCGGGCACTCCGTCGGTGAACTGGCCGCCGCGCACGCCTCGGGTGTGTTCTCGGCACGGGACGCGGCCGCGGTGGTCGCCGCCCGCGGCCGGCTGATGCACCGGGCCGGGGGCGAGGGCGCGATGCTCGCCGTGCAGGCGACCGAGGAAGAGATACGGGCCGCGCTGCCGGAAGTCCCGGGCGCGTGGGACATCGCCGCCGTCAACAGCCCGGAGTCCGTGGTCGTCTCGGGCGAGACCGAGGCCGTCGAGCGGATGGCGGCGCACTGGGCCGCGCAGGGCCGCAGGACCCGGCGGCTGCGCGTCGGCCACGCCTTCCACTCCCCGCTGATGGAACAGGTCCTGGAGGACTTCCGGCGCGTCGCGGCCGGCATCGACTACCTCCCGCCCCGGATCCCGGTCGTCTCGAACGTCACGGGCGGGTTGGCGACCGCCGAGCAGTTGTGCTCCCCGGACTACTGGACCCGGCACATCAGGGCCACCGTCCGGTTCGCCGACGGCATCCGCACACTCGACGCGTACGGGACGGGCGCCTACGTGGAGCTGGGCCCGGAGCCCGCTCTGGCCGGACAGGCCGCCCGCAGTCTGCCGCCCGTCGACTCCGAGGAGACCCCGGCGCCGACGGTGACCGCCACGCTGCGGCCGGGCCACGACGAGCCGACGGCGCTGCTGACCGCGGTCGGCCGCCTGCACGGAGCGGGGCAACACGTCGACTGGTCGGCCCTGTTCGGCCCGGGACCGCGCGCGGACCTGCCGACGTACGCCTTCCAGCGCAACCGCCACTGGCTGCCGGACGGGCCCGCCGCCACCCGGACCGCGCCCGCCCTCGTCCCGGACGCCGACGCCTCCGGTCCGCCGGAACCGCCGCGGGAGTCGGTCGACCAGCCGTACTGGCAGCGGGCGTTGGCGGGCCGTACCGGTCGGGAGCGGTACCGCACCGCTCTGCGACTGGTGCGGTCCGAAGCCGCAGCCGTACTCGGGCATCCGGGGCCGGCCGCCGTCGAACCGCACCGCTCCTTCCGTGACACCGGCTTCGACTCGGTCACCGGCGTGGAGTACCGGGACCGGCTGGCGGAGCTCACCGGGCTGCGGCTGCCGGCGACCCTCGTCTTCGACCGTCCCACCCCCGCCGACCTCACCGAACACCTCCTCGCCGAGGTGTCGCGAACCGAGCGGCAGACCGCTCCGGCCGCACTGGCGGCCCTCGACCGGCTGCGGACGGCTCTGCGCGAGGAGCCGCCGGACCCCGTGGCGGGCGAGCGGCTCGCCGACGGTCTGCGGGAGCTGCTCTCCGGCCTTCCGCACACCACGGGCGCGCCCGTCCGTCCCTCGTCCGTGCCCGCCGATGCCACCGACCTCACCGAGAAGATCGGAACCGCCACCGATGACGAAATCTTCGCCCTCATCGACCACGAGTTCGACGCCTGAGCCCGCCTCGGGACCTGCCCCGGCCCCGACGGCGGGACCGACGCCCGGGGCCGAGCCCGCGTTCGGAACGGAGACCGGGTCCGTCATGACCGAGGACAGGCTCCGCGCGTATCTGAAACGGGCCACCACGGAGCTGTACCGGACCCGGCAGCAGCTGGCCGAGCTCCAGGACCGGGACCGGGAGCCACTCGCCATCATCGGGATGGCCTGCCGGTTTCCGGGCGGTGTGCACGGCCCGGCGGACCTGTGGCGCCTGGTCTCCTCCGGCACCGACGCCATCTCGCCGTTCCCGGCGAACCGGGGCTGGCGCACGGACGAGCTGTACGACGCGGACCAGGACACCGGGACCCCCGGCCGCACGTACACCCGCCTCGGCGGCTTCCTGCACGACGCCGACGAGTTCGACGCGGAGTTCTTCGGGATCAGCCCGCGCGAGGCTCTGGCCATGGACCCCCAGCAGCGGCTGCTGCTGGAGGGCGCCTGGGAGGCGCTGGAGCACGCGGGCATCGACCCTACCGGGCTGCGGGACAGCCGTACCGGCGTGTTCGCCGGGCTCACCGCCCAGGAGTACGCGTCGCTGAGCCGGACCGGTGACGAGGGCGTCGAGGGCTACCTGCTGTCCGGCACCACCGTGAGCGTCGCCTCAGGACGTCTCGCCTACACCCTCGGTCTGCGCGGACCGGCCGTCACGGTCGACACCGCCTGCTCCTCCTCGCTGGTCGCGCTGCACCTGGCCGCCCGCTCGATCCGCGCCGGCGAGTGCGACCTCGCGCTCGCCGGCGGGGCGTGCGTGATGGCCGGGCCGGGGATGTTCCTGGAATTCAGCCGGCAACAAGGGCTGGCCCCGGACGGTCGGTGCAAGCCGTTCGCGGCCGCCGCCGACGGGACGGCCTGGGCCGAGGGAGTGGGCCTGCTCGTCCTGGAACGGCTGTCGGCGGCCCGGCGCAACGGACACCGGGTGCTCGCCCTGGTACGGGGATCCGCCGTCAACCAGGACGGCGCCAGCAACGGCCTGACCGCGCCGAGCGGGCCCGCGCAGGAAGGCGTCATCCGGGACGCATTGCGAGCCGCCGGGCTCACCTCCGAGGACGTCGACGCGGTGGAGGCCCATGGCACGGGCACCCGGCTCGGGGACCCGATCGAGGCCCGAGCGCTGCTGGCCGTCTACGGCCGGGACCGGCCCGCCGGCCGACCCCTGTGGCTGGGCTCGCTCAAGTCGAACGTCGGGCACACGCAGGCGGCCGCCGGAGTCGGCGGTGTCATCAAGATGGTCCAGGCGCTCCGCCACGGGCAACTGCCGCCCACCCTGCACGTGAACGCGCCCACCCCGCACGTGGAGTGGGAGCAGGGGGGCGTGGAACTGCTCACCGAGGCCCGCCCGTGGCCCCGCGTCGACCGGCCGCACCGGGCCGGCATCTCCTCGTTCGGCATCAGCGGCACCAACGCGCACGTGATCCTGGAAGCGGCGCCCGGGCCCGACCCCGTGAATCCGTCCGCCGTCCCGGCCACCGACACGGGCCCGCTGCCCTGGCCGCTGTCCGCCCGTACCGAACCGGCCCTCGCACAGCAGGCCGCCCGGCTCGCCGACACCCTGTCGGACACCGGGGCCCCGCCGCGTGCGGCCGACGTCGGACACGCGCTGGCCGGCACCCGGGCCACCCTCGAACACCGCGCGGTGGTGCTCGCCGAGGACATCGCCGGCTTCCGCGAGCTGCTCACCGGCCTGGCTCGCGGCGAGGACCCGCCGGGCGTGATCCGGGGCAGGGCGAAAGCGGGCCGCACCGTGTTCGTCTTCCCCGGGCAGGGCTCGCAGTGGGCCGGGATGGCGCGCGAACTGCTGGACGTGTCACCGGTCTTCCGGGAGCGGGTCCGGCAGTGCTCCGAGGCGCTCGCCCCGCACACCGACTGGTCGCTCGCCGACGTACTGACCGGTGCCCCTCAGGCTCCGCCGCTCGACCGGGTCGACGTGGTGCAGCCCGTGCTGTGGGCGGTGATGGTCTCGCTGGCGGAGGTGTGGCGCGCCCACGGTGTGATGCCCGACGCGGTCGTCGGGCACTCCCAGGGGGAGATCGCCGCCGCGTGCGTGGCGGGTGCCCTCTCGCTCCAGGACGCCGCGCGGGTGGTCGCCCTGCGCAGCCGCGCGCTGATCCCGCTCGCGGGAACCGGCGGCATGGCCTCGGTCGCGCTGCCCGTCGACCGGGTACACGACCGGCTCGCCGACCCCCGGCTGACCGGCCGGGTGCACGTCGCGGGCGTCAACGGCCCGGCGGCCACGGTGATCGCGGGCCCGGCGCCGCTGCTGGCCGCGCTGGTCGCCGAGTGGGACGCCGGGGGTGTGCACGCGCGAGTGGTCCCGGTGGACTACTCCTCCCACACACCGGACATGGAGGGGCTGCGCACCGAGGTACTGGAGGTGCTGGCCGGCATCACCCCGCACCGGCCCGAGGTTCCCGTGTACTCGACCCTCACCGGCGGTTTGCTCGACGACGGCACGTGCATGGACGCCGAGCACTGGTTCGACAGCCTGCGCAGTCCGGTGCGGTTCCACGACGCCGTCACCGCCCTGATCGACGCGGGCCACGACCTGTTCGTCGAATGCAGTCCGCACCCGGTGCTGACCATCGCCGTCCAGGACGCCCTCGACTCCGCCGACATCACGGGAACTGCCCTGGGCACCCTGTACCGGGGTGACGGCGGCCGGCGCAGGCTGCTCACCTCACTCGCGCAGGGCCATGTCCACGGCGCGACCGTCGACTGGTCGACGCTGCTGCCGCCGGGCCGCCCGGACACGGTGGAGCTGCCCACGTACGCCTTCCAGCGGCGCCGTCACTGGCTGGCCCCGCCCCCGGCCACCGGGGACCCCGGCCGGCTCGGTGTGGCGGCGACCGGGCACCCGCTGCTCGGCGCCGCGCTCGACGCGGCCGCCGAGGAGGGACTGCTGCTCACCGGCCGGCTCTCGACGGCCGACCAGCCCTGGCTCGCCGACCACGTCGTCCACGACACGGTGCTGCTGTCGGGGACCACTGTGGTCGACTTCGCCCTGCACGCCGCCGACCGGCTCGACGGGCTCGTCCTGGAGGACCTCGTCCTGGAGGCCCCCCTCGTCCTGCCCGCGGCCGGCGCGGTGGACGTCCAGTTCGCCGCCACCGGCGCCGACGAGACCGGCCGCCGCACCCTCACCGTGCACTCCCGCGCCGCCGGCCCCGGGCACGAGAAGCCGGCCCCGTGGACCCGGCACGCCTCCGGCTCGCTGGCACCGCCCGCCGGCCCGCCGGAGCCCGCGACGGCAGCGGCGTCGTGGCCGCCGACCGGAGCCGAGCCGTTGGACGTCGCCGGCGCCTACGACCGGCTGGCGGCAGCCGACTACCGGTACGGTCCCGCTTTCCGGAACCTGCGCGCCGCGTGGCGACACGGCGCGGAACTGTACGCCGAGGTCCGGCTCGCCCCGGACACCGACGTCACCGGGTTCGCCGTCCATCCCGCGCTGCTGGACGCGGCGTTGCACGCGCTCGTCCTGCACGCCCTGGGCCCGGTCGAGGACGAGGGGCAGATCCTGCTGCCGTTCTCCTTCACCGGGGTGCGGACGCACGCCGTGGAGGCGGACGAGGTGCGCGTGGTGGTGACGCCCACCGGGCCGCACCGGGCACAGTTGCTGCTCACCGACTCCTCGGGGGCGCCGGTGGTCACGGTCCGCGAGGTGACCCTGCGCCGGACACCGCGTTCCGCGGTTCCGGCCACGAACCGGCCGCCGGTGGACACCCTGTTCGAGGTGACCTGGCAGCCGGTGCCCGCCGCGGCGCCGGATCCGGACCTCCGCTGGGCGGTGCTCGGCACCGCCCACCCGGCCCTGCCGCAGGCACCGGCCCACGCCGACCCGTCGGCGCTCTCGGCGGCGCTCGACGCGGGCGCTCCGGTACCCGACCTGGTGGCGGTCTTCTGGCCGCCCCGCCCGGGAGAGGCCGCGCCCCACGGGAGCGACCCGGTGTCGGCCGCCCATGAGGCCGCCCACCGTGCGCTCGCCCTCGTCCAGGGCCTCCTGGCCGAGGACCGGCTGCGCTCCACGGGACTGGTGGTCGTGACCCGGGGTGCGGTCGCCGCGGGCCCCGCCGCGCCCGCCCCGGAGGTTGTGGCCGCCACGGTGTGGGGGTTGCTGAAGAGTGTGCAGAGCGAACATCCCGGCCGGTTCACGCTCCTCGACCTGGACGGCGGCCACGCCGAGGAGGACTGGACGGTCCGCCTGGCCGGCGCCGCGGCGGCCGGTGAGCCGCAACTGGCGTGGCGCGACTCCGCCTGGCACGCGCCCCGCCTGACGGCGGCACCGCCGCGCGGCACGCAGGCTGCACCGCCCGGCGGAAGCTGGCACCTGGACGTCCGTGCGCCGGGCACGCTGGAAGGCCTGGCCCTGGTCCCGGACGACCACGCGACGCGGCCGCTCGACGCCCTGGAGGTCCGGGTGGCGATGCGGGCGGCGGGCGTGAACTTCCGTGACGTCGTCGTGGCGCTGGACATGGTTCCGGGGCAGAAGGGGATGGGCCTGGAAGGCGCCGGAGTCGTCCTGGAGACGGGGGCGGGCGTGCGGGACCTCGCACCCGGCGACCATGTCCTGGGCCTGATGTCCGAGGGTGCGTTCGGGTCCGTGGCCATCGCCGACCGGCGCACGGTGGCGCGGATACCGGACGGCTGGTCCTTCGTACGGGCCGCCACGGTGCCGGTGGTGTACCTGACCGCGTACCACTGCCTGGTCGAGCTGGCCGGGGTCGGCCCCGGCGACCGGGTCCTGGTGCACTCCGGGGCCGGCGGTGTCGGCCTCGCGGCCATACAGCTCGCCCGGCACCTGGGCGCGGAGGTCTTCGCCACGGCGTCTCCCGCCAAGTGGGACACGCTGCGCGCGGCGGGCGTTCGCGACGACCACATCGCCGGGTCCCGCACCGACTCCTTCGAGGCGGCGTTCCGGCAGGTCACCGGCGAGGCCGGGATGGACGTCGTGCTCAACTCGCTCACCGGTCCACTGCTCGACGCCTCGCTGCGGCTCCTGGGGACCTCCGGCCATCTGATCGAGATCGGCAAGACCGACATCAGGGATCCCCAGGAGGTCGGCCGACGTCATCCGGGCGTTCGGTACGACGTCTTCGACCTGCTCCGGGCCGAACCGGGCCACGTCGGACGGATGCTCACCGACGTCCTGAACCTGTTCAGCCGGGACGCGCTCACCCCGCTGCCGGTGACCACCTGGCCGGTGCGGGAGAGCGTACGGGCCCTTCGGCACCTGGCCCAGGCACGGCACACCGGCAAGATCGTGCTGACCCTGCCGCCCGGTTTCGACCCGGGGGGCACGGTCCTGTTCACCGGGGGCACCGGCACGCTGGGACGTCTGCTGGCCCGCCACCTCGTGACCGAACACGGCGTACGGCACCTGCTGCTGGCCGGGCGCCGCGGCGCGGCCGCCGACGGGGCCGGGGAACTGACCGAGGAACTGGCCGCGCTCGGCGCGCGGGTCTCCTTCGCCGCCTGCGACGTGGCGGACCGCTCGGCGGTGGCCGCCCTGCTGCGGGACATCCCGGACGCCCACCCGCTCACCGCGATCGTGCACGCGGCGGGCGTCCTCGCGGACGGCACCGCCGAGACGCTCACGCCGGAGGCCCTGGACCGCGTGCTCCGCCCGAAGGCGGACGCGGCCTGGCACCTGCACGAACTGACCCGGGAGACACGGCTGTCGGCCTTCGTCAGCTTCTCCTCGGTGGTCGCCACCCTCGGCTCGGCGGGACAGGCCAACTACGCGGCGGCCAACTCCTTCCTGGACGCGCTGGCGCACCGGCAACGCGCCGAGGGCCTGCCGGGCGTCTCGCTCGGCTGGGGGTTGTGGGCGCCGTCGGGCGGCATGACCGGGCATCTTTCGGGGGCCGACCGGGCCCGGATGAGCCGGGGCGGTGTCGCGGAGCTCTCGGTTCCGGACGGACTGGCCCTGTTCGACGCCGCGCTGGCGGCGGACGGAGCTCATGTACTGCCGGTGCGGTGGGACCGGTCGGCGCTGCGCTCCCTCGCCGACCGCGACAGCCTGCCGCCGTTGCTGCGGGAGCTCGGCGGCGTCCGTCCGTCGGCCCGGCGCACGGCCCGGCGGGACGACGCCGGGGGCGGCCCCGCCTGGTCCCGTCAGCTGGCGGCGCTGCCCGCCGACCGGCACTGTGAGACCCTGTCGGAGCTGCTGGTCGCCGAGGTGGCGGCCGTGCTCGGATACGGCGAGGGCGAGGAGATCGACATCGACCTGTCGTTCAAGGACATGGGGTTCGACTCCCTGGCCGGGGTCGAGTTGCGGAACAGGCTGACGTCGGCGACCGGGCTGCGGCTGCCCGCGACAGTGGTCTTCGACCACCCGACGGTCCCCGACCTGGTCGGCCACCTTCTCGGCGGCCTCGTCCCGCTCTCGCCCGCAGCGGGCGACTGACTGCGGGAACATGTCCTGCGCATGGGCAGGAAGGACGGCGAACCGTCGGTTCCACGCCGGGAGCCGACGGCGCGCAGTCCGGTTCAAAACCCTCGTCCGGGTACTCGAGGCGCCGGGCGGCCGCAGTGCCCGACCGCGGGAAGGACGGCCGGCTCAGGGACGGGTCAGGGACATCCCTGATCAGCAGCTGTTGCCAACTGCCTATAATTGGACCGCACGCGGCGGAGGAACTCCAGGGAGACCCGGGTGATTGACCGATACGTCGCAGAGCTCGACCAGGCCTTGCGCGGCCCACGGGCGGTCAAGGCGGACATGCTCGCCGAGGCACGCGACAGCCTCTTGGACGCGGCCGAGGCGTACGAGGAGAGAGGCCTCGACCGCGAGAGCGCCGAGCGGTGCGCCGTGGACGACTTCGGTTCCGTCCAGATCATCGCTCCCGACTACCAGGTCGAGCTGGGCCTTGCCCAGGGTCGTCGTACGGCGCTGTTGATCTGTGCCGTCCTGACCGTCCAGCCAGTGGCCTGGTGGGGACTGCTGCGTTTCGCCGGGCAGGGCGCGGACGAATCCGGAAGTGCCGGCTACGCGCTGATCAACGACGTGGTGCGGTGGACCGGCGCCGGTGCCATCGTCATGGCACTGGCGGTGGTGATCGCCACGGGTGCCGGAGTGCGCTATCTCGGTCCGCGCCCTCGCCTCGTGCGCGTCGCCGGCGTCTTCGCATGCGCCGTCAGCGTCGTGTTCGCCGTTCTGGGGCTGCTGCTGACCCTCTACAGCCCGGCCACGGACTCGCTCCTGGGTGTCACGGGACTGCCGAGCACCGCGCTCCTGCTCGGGGTGCCCCTGATCGGTATCGCCGTGGCGGGCCGCCGCTGCCTGAGCGCGGCGTAACCACGCGGAGCGACGCACGCCCTTCACGTCCCGTCCCAGCGACGCGCGGGAGCCGCGCCGGTCCCGACGCACAACGGCGCCGGGCCCCGGTCGGCCCCACACCAATCCGGTCCCGTACGGCACGTCCCGAAACTCTTCAAGGACGGACGCGACAAGCCGACGCGAGCTCATCGCCCACCCCATGCCCCCCGTCGGCACCGGAGTTCAGGTCCACCGTGGCCTTGGCGCCCTCGCTGCCGACCACGTAGGCCCGCACCCGCTGGGGCCACGCCACATCCGCGGCACCGGACCATGCGCGGTGCGCTGACGGGCCGCAGGCTTCCGCAGCCGCCGACGGGCCTGGCGGAGCTCGAGCGCCAAGGCGCCGTCGCCGCACCCGGGCGCCACCGCACGGCCGGACCCCCCGTCCGCACGGTGCTGCCCGGCAGCGTCAGGCCGTCGCCGGTCCCGGGCGCAGGACGCCCTCGACCATCGCCGCGAAATCCCGCCACTTCGTCCGCTCGGTGGCCAGCGCGCGGCTGCCCGCGGCGGTGAGCTGGTAAGTACGCCGTCTGCGGCCGCTCACCGTGCTCCACTCGCTCTCCACGAGCCCGGCCCGTTCGAGTCGGCGCAACGCGGGATACAGCGAACCCGTCGGCAGGTCCAGCGCCCCGCCACTGCTCACCTGAAGAGCCTCCATGACCGCGTACCCGTGCAGGGGCTCCTGTTCGAGCACCGCGAGGATCAGCGCGTCCAGATGGCCCCGTAGCGCTTCAGACATCATGTAGGCAATCTACATCATGTGCTAGCGTCGACCACCTACATGTAGGCAATCTATCTATCAGGGCGAGACGCCTTGGATCCAGGGAGGTCGGGCTACGGTGGCCACGCCGAATCAGAGCCTTACCGAGGCAAAGGACCCGTCGGGGACGGCGAGGCCGAGCCTCTTCGAACGCATCGCACAGGTGTCGTACCGCCGACGTTGGTGGGCCGTGGTGGGATGGCTCGTCGTCCTGGTGGCGGTGAGCATGGGCTCGCAGGCCGTCGGCGACGACTACCACAACGACTTCGGCCTGCCGGGCACCGAGTCGCAGAAGGCGTTGGACGTCCTGCAGGACCGGGCGCCCTCGCAGGCCGGGGCCACCGTCACGATAGTGCTGGAGGCGAAGGACGGGCTCACCCCGCCGCAGACCCGGGAGCGGGTCGAGGCGATGCTGGCCGAGGTCAAGCGGGAACCGCACGTCGTCAGCGTGGTGAGCCCCTACACGAACGCCCAGGCGGTCTCCGACGACGGCACCATCGGCTACGCCTCCGTCTCCCTGGACAAACAGTCGGAGGAGATCCCGACCGAGGACGCGCAGAAGATCATCGACGCCGCCCAGAAGGCGGAGACGAGCGGTCTGCGCGTGGAGTTGTCGGGCGATCCGGTCCGAGCCGCCCAGGGCGAGGACAGCGGATCGGCGGAGATGATCGGGATCCTGGCCGCCCTGGTGATCCTCGTGCTGCTCTTCGGGTCCCTGTTCGCCGCCGTGCTGCCCGTCGCCATCGCGCTGTTCGCCGTCGGATCCACGCTCGGGCTGATCATCCTCGCCTCGCACGTGGCGACCATCGCCAACTTCACCGCTCCGCTGATGATGCTGGTCGGCCTCGGCGTCGGCATCGACTACGCCCTGCTGGTGTTCTCCCGCTTCCGTAGCGAACTGTTCGCCGGATCCGACCGGAACACGGCCACCACCAAGGCGATCGACACCGCCGGACGCACGGTGTTCTTCGCGGGCTGCACCGTCATCGTGGCTCTTCTCGGACTCGTCGTGCTGGGCCTGGGCTCGCTCCAGGGCGTGGCCGTGGCCGTGGCGCTGACCGTACTGCTCACCATGATCGCCTCGTTGACGCTGCTGCCCGCGCTGCTGGGCATCTTCGGCGGCCGGATCGAGAAGCAGGTGCGCCGCCGCGCCGAGAAGGGCAAGCGCGCCGACGGCAAGCGCTGGGCCGGCTGGACGGCCGCCGTCCAGCGTCGGGCCTGGGCGGCCGCCCTGGTGCCGACGGCGGTACTCGCGGCCCTCTCGCTGCCCGCGCTCGACATGCGGCTCGGCTTTGCCGACGCCGGCACCGACGCCCCCTCCACCACCACCCGGCAGGCTTACGACCTGCTCGCCAAGGGCTTCGGCCCGGGCTTCAACGGACCGCTGATCGTGGTCGTCGAGGGCGACTCCGCGGCCGCTTCGACGGCGCGCGCGGAGTTGGAGGACACCGAGGGCGTCGCCGCCGCGCTCCCGCCACAGTCCGTGGACGACGGCCTCTCCACACTCATCGTCTTCCCGGACTCCGCACCCCAGGACGCGGCCACCAACGAGTTGGTCGGCCATCTGCGCGACGACGTGCTGCCCTCGGTGGCCCAGGAGACGGGAGCCACGTTCGTGGTCGGCGGCAGCACCGCCACCGCCGACGACTTCTCCGACGCCGTCGCCGAACGGCTGCCCGCCTTCATCGCCGTCGTGGTGGGCCTGTCGGTGCTCCTGCTGCTGCTGGTGTTCCGTTCGGTACTGATCCCACTCAAGGCCGCGGTGCTCAACCTGCTCAGCGTCGGCGTCGCCATGGGGGTCATGACCCTGGTCTTCCAGAACGGCGCCCTGGGCGTCGAGAAGGGTCCCATCGAGGCCTACGTCCCGGTGATGATCTTCGCCATCGTCTTCGGCCTGTCCATGGACTACGAGGTCTTCCTGCTCTCCCGCATGCACGAGGAGTGGGAGCGGAGCAAGGACGCCGCCCTGGCGATCCGGCAGGGCCTGGCCACCACCGGACAGGTGGTGACCGCTGCCGGCGCCATCATGATCGTGGTCTTCGGCGCCTTCATGTTCAGCGGCGACCGGATGCTCATGCAGTTCGGCTTCGGCCTGGCCGTGGCCGTCTTCGTCGACGCCGTGATCATCCGGTGCCTCATTCTGCCCGCGGTGATGCACCTGTTCGGCAAGTACGCCTGGTGGCTGCCCGGTGGCGTGGCCAAGCGCCTCCCCCGGGTCGCCATCGAACACTCCTGACGGGAGCAATCCCCCGCCTCCCGGCAGGAAAACGGCCGGCCCTCCCGACTCCCGGGAGGGCCGGCCGCGCCCGTCCAAGCCCTCTTGTCACCACTCCTCCACGACGGCGGACCGGAACCGGTCCGCCGTCGTGGTGTCCGGCCCAACCGGAACCAGCAGCACCATGCCTCGCCCACACCACGCCTCGACCAGAAGTCGAGGCGCCGCACACAGGATGCGGAAGACCCGAATCGACGACGAGGGGCGAGGTCGGCGGATGAAGGTACGGCGAATACTGCGAGGGTGCGGCCGGATGTTTCTGTCATTCGCGCAAACCCTGGGGGCCGGGTCTCAAATCATGGGAGCCCTCGCCATCGGCATGCCACCGCCGCCCGAATTCTTCGCGCATCACCCACGCCAGGGGAACGAACCGGCCGAGGATCACACCGCGGAAGCGGGATCACCGCATTCGGCCGACGAGGACGCCACGGGCGGGCCGGTGCCAGGACATCCGGAACGACTGATACCGCATATTCCGCCGGCCCCCGACGAACGGGCGCTCTGGTCCCAGCTGCGCTGACATCAACGTGCGGGATCATGGGACAGCGTCGCCGTCGGCACCGGCGCCCTCCGGACAGGTGCGGACCTTTGCCGGTTGCGGCCATTCCATTTGCGTAAATGCGGCACAACAACCGTAGGAACAGCGGACCCTTGGGACGCAACCCTTCTCAGGGCAAAGTTCGGGGTAAAAATGGTCAGTCCGGGCTCATCTGCCCCACCGGCCCGGGAAGCAGCAGAAACACCACACCACCAAATCGGGGGATCGACAGGATGTGCCACTGCTTACGGCCACAACTCGGGACCACCTTCACCACGGTCGCCGGGCCACGGGTGCGAAGTCTGCCCACATAGTGGAGCCGGCCCTGACCGGACGTTCGGCCACCGCACAGGCCGGCGGCGTCCGACACCAGGGACCACGCACAGGAGACCGGACGCCGGTCGACGGCCACGAAAGCGGAGTTCCGACGGGCACTCCACCACGGGGGTGCCACCTCGTCCTCACTCCGCCTGCCGCGCAGGTGAATTTCAGCCACCCGGTTTCACCGGGACCGCCGTGCGCGCGATGAGCTGGAATGCAGCTCGGCCGCTGGGGCGACCGGCCTCGCCACAACACACCACCAGCTCGCAACAACACACACCACCACCTCCCTCATTTCCACACTGACGAACATGCCGAAAGGGCCGACCGGTCGTCCGACCGGACGGCGAAAGCCAGTGATTTCGTATTTGACGACGAAGGGTGTGGAGGCCATGCAGATCAGCCTGTTGGGGCCACTTTCAGTCACTGTCAACGGAAAGAATGTCACCCCCACAGCGCCCAAACCACGGCGAATCCTCGCGCTGCTCGCCACCTCGGCGAACCAGGTGGTTCGCAACGAGCAGCTGATCGAAGAAGTGTGGGAGGACCGGCCGCCCTGCAGTGTGGCCACGACACTCCAGACCTACATCTACCAATTGCGCAAGTCCCTGCGCCTGGCGGCCGGTCCCGCGATGGGCCAGGATCCTGAGGAGCTGCGGACGTACACGGGGGGTTACATGCTCACGCTGCCGCCCCAGGATCTGGACTCCCTTCGCTTCGAGGAAAGAGCGCAACAGGGCCGGGCCCAGCTCGCGGTCGGGGAGATCGACCGCGCGGCGCGCACCCTGCGGGAGGCCCTGCAGCTGTGGCGCGGGCCGGCGATGGTCGACATGAACCCGGGCCCGGTGCTGGTGTCGGAGGCGCTGCGTCTGGAGGAGATACGCAAGAGCGTCCTGGAACTGCGCATCGCGGTGGACCTGCGGTTGGGCTACCACCACGAGTTACTCGCGGAGCTGATCAAACTGGCGGCCTCCCAGCCCACCCACGAGGGGTTCCAGGCCAAGCTGATGATCGCCCTCTACCGTGCCGGGCGGCGCTCGGAGGCCTTACAGGTGTACCAGCAGGCCAGAGAGAGCCTGGTCAAGGAACTGGGCGTGGACCCCTCCGGGATGCTCCAGCGGCTGCACCACGCGATCCTCACCGGTGACCTGGAATCGGGCCCGGCGCGGGACGCGACGCTCGAGGCGTCGTGGCTGCCACAGGCGGCGCGTGACATGGACGAGGCCAGATTCTGAGGGCCCCGCGACGCCTTCGTCGCACGGGCGGGCCGAACGGGCTGCCTGAGGGACCTCGTCGAGCACATACAAGAGGTCGAGCACATCCGTGAGTTGGGATGCGCGGAGGCCAGCGCTCCCGGCAGGGACCCGAGACATCACCCGGGGCCCTGCCATGGGGGCAGCGCTGCCGGTATCCCGGGGTCACACGGCCAGGAAGTTACACGGCAGGCACGAGGACGCCTGCGACAGGCCCCGGACGGGTGCCGACGGACGGGCCACGCGGGACCTCGCCACGCATCGACGGCCCCGCCCGACGGCACACAGCAACCCCGCCAGCGCCGACACCCCGCCCAACGACACACAACAACCCCGCCACCGCCCACACCCCACCCAACGACACACAACAACCCCGCCACCGCCCACACCCCCCAACGACACACAACAACCCCGCCACCGTCGACTGCCGTACCCGACGACACACAACAACCCCGCCACCGTCGACTGCCGTACCCGACGACACACAACAACCCCGCCACCGTCGACTGCCGTACCCGACGACACACAACGACCCCGCCTGCGTCGACTGCCGTGCCCGGCAACGCGTGGAAATCCGCCGCCCACATGCCCGGGCGTGCGGCTCACATCCCCTTCAGGCCGTGGGCCGTGGCCACTGCCACCACGACGGACCCGGGAGCGATGGCGCCCGATCCGCATGCCTGGTCGACCGCGACCACGGCGGCCGCGCTGCTCGGTTCGAGCGGCAGGCCGGACCGCCACAGTCTGCGCGTCCCGGCGGCCGCCGCGGCGTCGACCACCACTTCGGCCCGGCCCGCGGAGCGCCGTACGGCCTCCACGGCCTGCAGCGCCACGGTGTTGCCCGCGAGCGAGGGCATCACGGCGGTGGCGCCCGGGAAGTGACCGTGCGGGTCGTCGCCGCGCAACACGGCGGCGACCCGGGGGAACGGCTCCACCAGGCACAGCCGCGGCACGGGCCGCGTCCCGCACACCTCGCGAAAGCCGAGGTACAGGCCCCACACCAGGTCCCCGCGGGAGGCGGGTACGACGACCCAGTCGGGCACGCGGTCCGCCAGTTCGGCGAGGATCTCCGCCGCGAGCGGCTTGTAGCCCTCGATTCCGAAGGCGCTGCTGCCGACCGGCGGCACGGGCACGTTCGTGACCGGCAGCACCGTCCGAGACCCCAGATACGCCGCGAGATGCCGCCAGCGCAGGCCCGCCTCCGGGAAGGACACGACATCGGCCCCGAGGTCGCGCATCAGGGTCAGGACGTGTGCGGGGGTGTCGTCCGCGACGGCGATTTCGCAGCCCAGCCCGGCACGCGCGCAGTAGGCGGCGAGTGACACGCCCGCGTTGCCCGAGGACGCCGCCGCCACGGTCTCGTACCCGGCGTACAGGGCCCGGGCGACCACGACGGCGCTGAAACGGTCCTTGTGCGAGCCCGTGGGGTTGGCGCCCTCCCACTTCAGCCGCAGATCGACGTCACCGCCGAGGTCCGCGCGCAGCAGCGGCGTGCCTCCCTCGCCGAGGGAGGGCGCCCCCTCGTAGGGCAGCGGCACGCCGCTGGTGCCGTTCCGCGGAACGTACGCGCAGGCCAAGTTGGCCGGTGTGCCGTTCTCGAGGCAGGAAGGACAGCCCCGCGGATGGTCCCCGACGGGCTGGTGGCCACCGCACCGGATGCACTCCAGGGAGCGCAGGTCCGGATTCTGGGTGACGGTCCGGGACAACGTCTCACCCATGTCAGTCGATCACCGTCAGGCGTCGTTCCAGGGTGGTCAGCAGCCGATTGCCCTGCGAGGTCACCACGAACGGGTCCTCGATCTGTACCGCGCCGAGCCCGAACTCGTAGTAGGGCGTTTCGAAGTTGACCACGGTCCCCTCCTCAAGGCAGTCGTCGTTGTCGGGCGTGATCAGGACGGGGTCGTAGATCTCGACCCCGATGCCGTGCCCGACGTGATGCCGACGGTAGTGCGGCACCCCTGCCTCGCGGACCGCTTCCACGGTCACATCGAACAGCTCCTTTCCGGCCATCCCGGGGCGGGCCTCGGCCAGTGCCCGCTCCTCCCCGGCCACCATGGCCGCGTGACAGCGGGCGAGCCGCTCGGAGGGCTCGCCCAGGCTGTAGAGGCGAGCGATGTCGGACCAGTAGCCGTCGAGGACGCAGCCGACGTCGAGCCAGAGGGAGTCACCGCGGCGCAGCGGCTCGCGGGAGGACGCCTGGCCCGCGACACCGCCGCGGCCGAAGCGGATCATGGCGAACTTCGGCCGGGCCCCTGCGGAGACCACGGTCTCCTCGAACGCCCGAACGAGTTCGCGTTGGGTCACGCCGGGACGGGCCGCGGCCGTGACCGCGCGGATGCCCTGCTCGGTGAGAGCCGCGACCGCCGTCAGCCGGCGGATCTCCTCGGCGGTCTTGACCTTGCGGGTCCAGCGCAGGACATGGGATCCGAGCCGTACATCGGCCCCCGGCACCGCCTCCCGCAGGGCGTCGAGGAGACCGTGCGGTACGCCCTCCTCGTCGACGGCGATCCGTGCCCGGTCCAGGCCGGCCTGCCGGAGAGTGTGGACCAGGCCGTCGAGCGCGGTGGCGGGCGCCGGCCCGTCCACCGCGATGCGCCACAGTGCCTTCTCCTCGTCACTCAGGACGGCGTCCTCGCCCTTCTCCCGATAGAAGGTCCCGTAGCCCACGGCGGACGCCACGGGAGGCAGCACGTCCTGCACCTGATCCGCGTCGCAACGGGAGGTGACCAGGCGCACGTGCCCGGGCCGGTCACGGGTGACCACGGCGTAGAACTGCCCGGAGTGCGGGAACACCTCCAGTGCCACGCTCGAGACACCGGTGAGGTAGTACACGTTCTCGTAGGTGGTGGCGACCACGGCGTCCAGGCCCTGTTCGTCCATCCGCGCGGTCAGCCGCTCCAGGTTCGCCGGCATCGATGCTCCCTTCCGGCCGGTCACCATGTCGGTGCGGGCAGGTCGTCGTGGCCCGCCCGGACCTCGGGCACGGCCGGGCTGACCGGGTTGCGGGCGGCCTCGACCAGGGCGTCGAGCGTGGTGAGTCCGGCCTCCTCGATGGTCTGCAGCAGGCCTCGCGACCAGAGCCAGTCGTCGTCGAAGGTCTCCCCCAGGTAGTTCGCGCCGTCGTCGGCCGCCACCACGATGATGCGGCTGCCGGGGTGGTGGTGGGCGTGGTGCAGCGCCCCGAACAGGGCGAGGCCCGCGGACTCCCCCACCAGGACGCCCTCGGTGCGGGCCAGCAGCCGGCAGGTGGCCAGCCCCTCGTGGTCGGCGACCATGTGCACACGGTCGATGACCTCCCGGTCCAGGCAGCCGGGGTGCCAGCCGAGTCCGATGCCCCGGGTGGCCCAGGTGCCGTGCGGGTAGCCGAAGGTCGCGGAGCCGACCACGTCCACCCCTACGGTGACCACCTCGGGCCTGGCGCGTTTCACGGTGGCGGAGATGCCACTGATGTGCCCGCCGGTGCCGACCACGGTGACCAGGGTGTCGAAGTCGGGGTCGTCGTCGAGCAGTTCGCGGCCGGTGGTCTCGGCGTGCGCGAGCGGGTTGGCGGGGTTGTTGTACTGGTCGGGCCAGAACGAGCCGGGGATGTCCGCGACCAGCTCCTTGACCCGCTGGATGCGCGCGCCCTGCATGGACCCCTGGGCGTCCGGTTTTTCGACGACCTCGATCTCGGCGCCCAGGGCGGTGGCGTAACTCAGCATCGACCGCGGTGCCTTGCGGTCGGTCACGAGGACGATCCGGTAGCCCCTGACCACGCCGATCAGCGCGAGCGCCTTGCCGACGTTGCCCGAAGTGGACTCGATGATGGTGCCGCCCGGGCGGAGCAGCCCGTCGCGTTCGGCGTGGGTGACCATCGACAGCGTCGAGCGGTCCTTGATGCTGCGGCCGGGGTTCCAGCCCTCCAGCTTGATCAGGATCTCCGATCCACTGACCGACCAGCGCGGCAGCCGGACCACCGGCGTGTGCCCGATGGTGTCCAGGAGGCTGTCTCGGATCACGGTTTGACCTCGCAGAGTTCGGTGTCCGTCACGGGTGTCCTCCGGTCGGCGGGGCGTACCTGCCCGTCACAGGGCGAGCCGCACCCGGTAGTGGTCCAGCCACAGGTTGAGCTGGAGGATGAATTCGACGCTCGCGCGGGCCATCCGGTCCTTCACCAGCCGCTCCGGCTGGGCGACGAGTTCGGTGGCGGCCGCGAGGTCCGTCAGCGGCCGGGCCGGCGCCTGGGGATCGGCGAGCATCGCCTTGAACTCCTCCTGAAGCCGCGCCGGGTAGCCGGGGTCATGGCTGATCGGGGTGGCGCTGCGGGGCCTGCGCACCACTTCCTGCGGCAGCAGGTCGGCGATCGCCTCGCGCAGCAGTCCCTTCTCGATGTCGCCGTGCCGGTGCAGGGTGGCCGGGATGTTGTACGTGTACTGCAGGAGCTCATGCGTGTTCACGGGTGAGCGGACCTGGAGCCCGGTGGCCGCGAAGATCGAGGAGTCGCCGCGGAACTGGGTCAGCACCAGGTAGGCGACCGTGCGCATCTTGCGGGCCCAGTCGTCCTCCTCCGGCAGGTGCTCGACGTCGGCGACGGCGGTGGCGTAGGTGTCCGCGTAGTAGGTGGGCAGGTCCAGTCCCGCCAGCAGGTCCTTGTTGACCAACCCGGTGCCGAAACCGTTCTGTGCCCCGTGCCGCTGGGCCAGGGCGACCCAGGGGAAGGTGCCGGACTCGACGAGTCCGCGATCGTTGCACCAGGTGGCGCCGAGGAAGGCGTTGTCCGCGCCGAGCCCGGTGAACACCACCTTGTGCCCGTCGGCCGCCACCCGCTGGAGGAAGAGCTGCTGCCAGGCGTCCATGTCGTAGATGCGGGTCGGGCAGTCCTTGGCGCGCAGCATCGCCAGGCGGACGACCGGATCGAGGATGTCGGCCGCTTCGAGCCGCACCACGTGGTGCCGCGCGTCGACGTGCGCGGCGACCATGCGGGCGTACGGCTCGTCCTTACTGGTGCGCATGGCGTCCGAGCGGAAGCCGTCGTAGGCGTAGTCGATGGTGTACGCGTTCAGCCGGCCCAGGTCGCGGCGCCGCAGTTCGGCCGCGATCAGCGCCGTGACGGAGGACGAGTCGACGCCTCCGGAGAGGGTGACGGCCGCCCGCTCCGGGTCGGACGGCGTGGCGGCCCGGGCGCTCTCCTCCAGCATGGCCCTGATCCTGGCCACGGTGGTCGGCAGGTCGTCGGTGTGCGGGCGGGTCTCCAGCCGCCAGTACTGGCGACGGGTCCACCCCGAGCGGCCGAACACGGCGATCTCCCCGGCCTCCACCTGGGAGAAACCGGAGAACAGCGGTCCGGTCGGCACGGCGTGGCAGATCACCTCGCGCAGCCCGGCGGCGTGCACGACCGGCTGCACTTCGGGGTGGGCCAGCAGGGCCTTGCGCTCCGAGCCGAAGACCACGCCGGTGGGAGTCTCGGTGAAGAAGAGCGTCTGGCCGCCGAGCTGGTCCCGGGCCAGCACCAGTTCCTCGGTGCGGCCGTCCCAGACGGCGAGGGCGAACGCGCCGCTCAGCCACGGCACGAAGTCGGTACGCCACTGCAGGTACGCCTGGGTGAAGAGCTCGGCCGCGGAGGCGTCCGGGGCAGCCGGCCGGCCCACGCCGCGCAGCCGTTCGCGCAGTGCGGGAAGCCTTCCGGGGGCGCCGGTGAGGCACACCGCGACCGTGTGGCCGTCCGCCTCGGTCACGACGGGCTGCCGCGCGTCCCCGGGTTCCACCGACAGCGCCCGGTGCCCGAAGGCTGCCCGGGGGGAGGTCCACACCCTCTCGCCGTCCGGCCCCCGGTGAGCGAGGGAGCCGGTCATCGCGGTGATCACCGGTCGTTGCAGGACCAGGTTGCGCGAGAAGTCAATCCAGCCGACCAGACCTGACATGTGTTCGCCCTCCGACGTCCGTCCGTAGTCCCCGCACCGTCGTCCGCCGCCGGCGGGGCCGGCACCGGATCGGTCTCTCACGCTTCCGGCGAGGTCTCGAAGTCGGGTCGTGGGCCGCTGGAGCGGTGGACCGTGCGGTCGCCACTCGTGATCATCTTGATTGCCTACATGTAGGCTGTCTATATTCGAAGCGGAAGCCGGCCGGTCCGGACGTCGGCCGATTCGGCGCTCGCACCGAGCGCCAGAGAGGGGAGCAAGCGCATGGCCATCAAGGAGACAGCCCGGAATGACCTGCGCGAACTACCTTGGGTGACGATCGTCGCGCTGGGCGCCTTCGCGCTCATCCGCCCCGTGCTGAGCATCGTGGGGGCGTATGACGACGGACCACTGAAGAAGCCGGTGGGCCCGTTGATCTTCACCACGCTGATCATCGTCGTGTGGATCGCCACCGCCGTGGTGCGCCGGGTCCCTCGCCCGGTGCAGACGATGACGTTCGTCGGCGTGGCCTACGGCGTGCTGGCGCTGCTGCTGAACATCTCACTGCAGCCGTTCCTGGACAGCGCGGAGCTGCCGCCGGTGCCCGGCATGATCGGCATCCTCGTCTTCAACGCCGCGCAGGGCGCCGTCTGCGGTCTGATCGTCCTGGCGCTGCTGCGCCGGCGGGCAGGCTCCGGCGGGGCGTGACGGCCGGACGCCCGGTGTGCGAGTGAGGAGGCCGCGGCTTGTGCGCTGCGACCCTGGCACGCCGATTGCCCGCTACGGCGCGTCCCCGTAGGCCTCGCCGCCCAGTTCGAACCCGGCGGTCCCGGCGGTCGCGTCGGCCAGCCACGCCCGGAAGGCCTCCACATCGGCGTCCGGCAGCCCGATCTCGATGGTGACCGCCTCGCCGTAGCGCACGTCGCGCACCTCACGCCCGGTGGCCCGCAGGTCGTTGTGCACCTTGCCCGCCCGCTGGTGGTCGACGGTCACCGTGGCCAGTCGGAACCGGCGGCGGGTGAGCGTGCCGAGGGTGTCCAGGGCCTCGCCGACCGCTCCGCCGTACGCCCTGATGAGTCCGCCCGCGCCGAGCTTGACGCCGCCGTAGTAGCGGGTGACGACGGCGACGACGTACCGCATGTCGCGGCGCAGCAGCATCTGGAGCATGGGGACACCGGCCGTGCCGCCGGGTTCGCCGTCGTCGCTCGCCTTCTGGATCGCGGCGTCGGCGCCGATGACGTACGCGTAGCAGTTGTGCGTGGCGTCCGCGTGCTCCTTGCGGACGCGCGCGATGAACTCCTGGGCCTGCTGCTCGGTGGCCGCCGGGGCGAGGGCGCACAGGAAGCGGGAGCGGTTGACCTCGGTCTCGTGCACGCCCGCGCGGGCGACCGTGCGGTACTCGTCCTGCATCGGGTCAGCCTATGCGGAGCGCCGACCGCCAACCGCGCGGGCCGGCTCAGCGCTTCTTCCTGCCCCGTGCGACGATCATGTTCGTCAGCAGGGCCGTGCCCGGGGTGAGGGCCTCCCAGGAGGTGCCGCGCCAGGCCAGGACGGCGATCGCCGAGGTCGGGAACTTCACGCGCACCTCGTCCAGCGCCTCGTCGAGACCGTCCCCGGCCAGGTCGAGCACCAGGTCCTCCAGGCCGGGGTTGTGCCCGATCAGCAGCAGCGTGTCGACCTCGGCGGGCACGTCGTGCACGACGTCCAGCAGGTCGGGTGCGTCGGCGGCGTACAGGTGCGGATCGAAGCGCACCGTCGGCGGTGTGCCCCACTGGGCGGAGGCCAGGTCCCAGGTCTGACGCGCGCGTACGGCGGTGGAGCACAGGGCGAGGTCCGGGAGAAGGTCGCTCTCGGCGAGGATCCGGCCCGCGACCGGCGCGTCCCGGCGGCCGCGCGGCGCCAGCGGGCGTTCGTGGTCGACGACTCCGTCCGGCCAGGCGGACTTGGCGTGCCGCAGGACGACCAGGTGACGCAGCGGGCCCGCTCCCGCCCGGGCGATCACGCGGGGGCTCCCAGGTCGCGAGTGAGTTCCAGGCCGAGCAGCCGGTCGGCGTAGGCGTACGTCTCGAAGCGCGCGCCCTCCGGCAGGCCCGAGGTCTCCACCCGGCGCAGGACCCGCAGGACGGCGGGCACGTCCAGATCGTCCTCCCAGGCCGTGCGGAGCTCGCCGCGCACCTCCTCGGGGATCGCTCGCGACGGCAGGCGCGCCCAGTCGGCGACCGCGCGGCGCCAGCGGAAGACGGTGTCCCGGGCCTCGTCCAGGGCCGCCGCGTCGAGCCGCACGGGCGCGCTCCGGCGCCGGGAGAGCAGCGCCAGGCGTACGGCGGCGGGATCGGCGCCCTCCGGAATCGCGGGCGCCGCCGGGTCGACGGGCGCGACGGCGACCCGGATGCCGTCGGGGGCTGTGCCGTCCGCGCCCACCACATGGATGACCTGGGACTCGCTCAGTCCGGCCCCGGTGCCCCGGCTGTCCTCCAGGGGCCGCATACCGAGCGTCGCGGCTCCCGCTCTCAGTTCCGCCTGCTCCCGCTCGCTCGTCAGGAGCGCCCAGACCGGCGTGCCGCCCAGTTCCAGGGCCCGGACCAGGAGGTCGGTGACCAGCAGCACGCGCAGGGCCGTGGCGTCGTAGCCCGCTGTGCGGGCCTCGACGCGGGTCAGCCCGCGCCGGGCGGGAGCGGCCTCGACGGGCTCGCCGGTTCGGGCGTCGATGATGCGCAGCACGCAGTGAGCGTAGGCGCGCGGACAGCGCCGCGCCACCGCCGGCCCGAACAGACGTTCAGCCTTCAAGGGGAATCAGCGGGCACGGCCCGCTGTTGTCGGCGATGCCAGCTCTTCCGCGAGCCCCAAGGAGACCCACGGTGTACGGCGACGAGGCAACGGTCCGCAAGATCCTCACCGAGCTCGGCGACACCTGGGCCGTGGTGGGCCTGTCGTCGAACCAGGGGCGCGCCGCGTACGGCGTGGCCGAGGTGCTCCAGCGCTACGGCAAGCGCGTCGTGCCGGTCCACCCCAAGGCGGAGACGGTGCACGGGGAGCAGGGGTACGCCTCCCTCGCGGACATCCCCTTCGACGTGGACGTCGTCGACGTGTTCGTGAACAGCGACCTCGCCGGGCCGGTCGCGGACGAGGCGGTGGCGAAGGGTGCCAAGGCGGTCTGGTTCCAGCTCGGGGTCATCGACGAGGCGGCGTACGACCGCACCCGGGACGCCGGCCTCGAGATGGTGATGGACCGCTGCCCGGCGATCGAGATTCCCCGGCTGCGCTGAGCGTCACCGGAATTCTTGAAAGGCTGTCCAGGAAACCCCCGGGAACAAGTCAAAATTCCGGCAACAGACTTCAGCGGAATAGCGCCCCATTCCTAATGTGAGGCCTCTTGTACGTCGAACATTTCTGTTCGTTTATGAGAGGCCCCTTAAAAAATGGTAAGCATTGACCATGCCGCCCCGGAGGTCGGAAGGGGCCCGGGCGGCGGCCTGCGGCGGGACGTCGGACTGATCGGGCTCATGTGGGCCTCGGTCGGTTCCATCATCGGCTCCGGATGGCTGTACGGTGCCGAAAAGGCGGTCGCCGCGGCCGGTCCCGCGGCCGTCATCTCATGGGTGATCGGTGCGGTGGGGATCGTCCTGCTGGCGCTGGTGCACGCGGAACTCGGCGGAATGTTCCCGGTCGCCGGCGGCACCGCGCGTTATCCGCATTACGCGTTCGGCGGTCTGGCCGGGATGTCCTTCGGCTGGTTCTCCTGGCTCCAGGCGGCGACCGTGGCACCGATCGAGGTCGAGGCCATGATCGGCTATGCCGGGCACTGGTCCTGGGCGCGGGGCTTCCTGCACGCCTCGGACGGGACGCTGACGACGAGCGGATTCCTGGTCGCCGTACTGCTGATGGCCGTCTTCGTCGTCGTCAACTTCCTCGGCGTACGCGCCCTCGCGCACACCAACAGTGCCGCCACCTGGTGGAAGATCGCCGTACCGCTGGCCGCCATCTTCGTCATCGCGGTCGGCAACTTCCACCCGGGGAACTTCACTTCGGAGGGCTTCGCGCCCTTCGGCGCCAAGGGCGTGCTGACCGCGATCAGCACGAGCGGCATCATCTTCGCGCTGCTGGGCTTCGAGCAGGCGATCCAGCTCGCGGGCGAGAGCCGGCACCCCCAGCGCGACCTGCCGCGAGCCACGCTCGGTTCGGTCGCCATCGGCGCGGTCGTCTACGTCCTGCTCCAGGTCGTGTTCATCGCCGCGCTCCCGCACAGCTCCTTCGCGCACGGCTGGGCCAAGCTCGACTACGCCGGAATCAGCGGCCCTTGGGCCGGCCTCGCCACCCTGGTGGGCCTTGGCTGGCTGAGCGTGGTGCTGTATCTGGACGCCGTGGTCTCCCCCGGCGGCACCGGCCTGATCTACACCACCGCGACCGCCCGCGTCTCCTACGGCCTGGCCAGGAACGGTTACGCCCCCAAGTTGTTCGAGCGCACCGACGCCCGGGGCGTGCCGTGGTTCGGGCTCCTCATCTCCTTCGTGACGGGCGTGGTCTGCTTCCTGCCCTTCCCCAGCTGGCAGGAGCTGGTCAGCTTCATCACCTCGGCGAGCGTCCTGATGTACGCGGGGGCTCCGCTGGCATACGGCGTCTTCGCCGACCGGCTGCCGCACCACGACCGTCCCTACCGGCTGCCCGGCGGCACGGTGATCGCCCCGCTGTCGTTCGTGGTCGCCAACCTCATCATCTACTGGTCGACCTGGGACACCCTGTGGCGGCTCGGTGTGGCGATCGTCCTCGGCTACCTCCTCCTCGGCGGTTACGCCTGGTACGCCACCCGCAAGGGCCTGCCCGACGCGCCCCGCCCGGACTGGAAGGCCGCCCAGTGGCTGCCGGTGTACCTGGTGGGCATGGGCCTGATCTCCTGGCAGGGCAGCTTCGGCGGCCAGGGTCGCATCGCGCTGTGGTGGGACATCCTCGTCGTCGCGGCCTTCTCCCTGGTGATCTACTACTGGGCCCGGGCCTCCGCGTCCCGGCCCGAGGAGATCGAGCGGAGCATCGACGAGGTCGCCGTCACGGACGCGCCCGCGCACTGAGGGCGCGTTCCGGGAGCCGATCCTCTCCCCACCCCGCCCGGCCGCCGACATAATGTTCACGTGACCTCCACCGCCCCCCAGCCCAACTCCGGTGCCCCGCAACGCTTTCCGGTCGTCGTCGTGGGTGCCGGGCCCGCCGGTCTGACCATCGGCAACATCCTGCGGGCCGCCGGTGTCGACTGCCTGGTCCTGGAGAACGAGACGCGCGAGTTCATCGAGCAGCGGCCCCGCGCGGGGGTCATCGAGGAATGGGCCGTACGCGGGCTGCAACAGCGCGGGCTTGCCGAGAACCTGCTGGAGCGGGCGCAGTTGCACACCGAGTGCGAGTTCCGGTTCGGCGGGGACCGCTTCCGCTTCTCCTACATCGAGCTGACAGGCAATCACCACTTCGTCTATCCGCAGCCGTTGCTGGTGACGGACCTGGTGCGCGAGTACGCGGACGTGCGGGGCGGGGAGATCCGGTTCGGCGTGCGGGACGTGCGACTGCACGATCTGGGCACGGCCCATCCCTCGGTGTCGTACATCTCCGCGGAGACGGGCGGGCGGGAGATCGTCGAGTGCGACTTCGTCGCCGGGTGCGACGGAGGGCGCGGGGTGACGCGCACCGCGCTGCCGGAGCACGCCCACATCGCCCGGTACGACTACGGCATCGGCTGGCTGGCCCTGCTCGCCGAGGCTCCGCCGTCCAACGACTGTGTCGTCTTCGGTATCCATCCGAACGGTTTCGCCGGACACATGGCCCGCAGCCCCCAGGTGACCCGCTACTACCTGGAGTGCCCGCCCGGCGACGACCCGGAGAACTGGTCGCACGACCGCGTCTGGTCCGAGCTGCACAAGCGGCTCGCGGCGACCTCCGCCGGTCCGCTCATCGAAGGGCCGCTGATCGAGAAGCGTGTCCTGGACATGCACAGCTACGTCATCGAGCCCATGGTGTTCGGACGCCTCTTCCTGGCCGGGGACGCCGCCCACCTCACCGCGCCGATCGCCGCCAAGGGCATGAACCTCGCCCTGCACGACGCCTTCCTGCTCGGCGACGCACTCGTCGGGTACCTCACCAAGGGCGACGAGTCCGGGCTGGATGGCTATTCGGAGGCGTGTCTGCGGCGCGTGTGGGAGTACCAGGACTTCTCGAAGTGGCTCTCCGAGGTGTACCACGGCACGTCGTCGGGCGACGCGTACCGTGCGGGCACCACCTTCGCCCGGCTGAGGCGCCTGTTCACCTCGCCCGCGGCCGCGGCGGCCTTCGCGGAGCAGTACCTCGGCACAGCTCCCGCGTACTGAACCCGGCGTTCCTCAGTCGTGCGGCGGCCGGTCACTGAGCCGGTGGTCCGCCACGTTCAGGGCCTCGTCCACGAGGCGCCGCAGATGGCCGTCGCGCAGTGAGTAGATCACCCGGCGGCCCTCCTTGCGGGTGTTCACCAGGCCGGCCAGCCGCAGCCGGGCCAGATGCTGGCTGACGGCGGGCCGCGCCGCCCCGCACGCCTCCGTCAGGGTCGTGACGTCGGCCTCCCCCGACGTCAGGGCGTGCAACAGGGCGAGCCGGGTGCGGTCGCCGAGCAGGGCGAGCAGTTCGGCGGCGAGCGCGAACTGTTCCTCGCCCGGGCTGCGCGGGTGCGCATCGTGCGCAGGTGACAGGTGCATGCGTGCGCTCATACGCACATAATGGCTGTCGTGGGCTTCCCGCGTCCACCACCGCGCACCGGAAGGGGAACCTCGTGAGCGACCGGCACCACCACGAGCACAGCCACGGACGGGACCACGGGCACAGCCACGAGCATCATGAGCACTCACGCCCCCAGCCCCGCCTCGCCCACCTCCTCACCCCCCACTCCCACGAGAGCGCCGACAAGCTCGACTCCGCCCTGGAGTCCTCGGCCCGCGGTATGCGCGCCCTGTGGGTCTCGCTCGCGGTGCTCGGCGCGACGGCACTGGCGCAGGCGGTCGTGGTGGCCCTCTCCGGGTCGGTCGCGCTGCTCGGCGACACGGTGCACAACACCGCGGACGCGCTGACCGCCGTACCGCTCGGGATCGCCTTCGTGCTGGGCAGGCGCGCGGCGACGCGCCGCTTCACCTACGGCTACGGCCGCGCCGAGGATCTCGCGGGCATCGTGATCGTGCTGACGATCGCCGCGTCCGCCGCCTTCGCGGCCTGGGCGGCGATCGACCGGCTGCTCGACCCGCGCCCCGTCGAGCACGTCCCGGCGGTCGCGGTGGCCGCGCTGGTCGGTTTCGCGGGCAACGAGTGGGTGGCCCGCTACCGGATCCGGGTCGGCCGTTCCATCGGCTCGGCCGCGCTGGTCGCCGACGGACTGCACGCCCGAACGGACGGGTTCACGTCACTGGCCGTGCTGCTGGGGGCGGGGGGCTCGGCCCTGGGCTGGCAACTCGCCGACCCGATCGTGGGACTGGCGATCACGGCCGCCATCACGTTTGTACTGCGGGACGCGGCGCGCGAGGTGTTCCGGCGGGTGATGGACGCCGTCGACCCGGCCCTGGTGGACCGGGCGGAGCGAGCGCTGCGGGGCGTGGAAGGGGTGCGCGAGGTGGGCGAGTTGCGGCTGCGCTGGATCGGGCACCGGTTGCGCGCCGAGGTGGCGGTCGTCGTGGACGGCGAGGTGACGGTACGCCGGGCCCACGCCATCGCCGTGGACGCGGAACACGCCCTGCTGCACGCGGTTCCGCGACTCACCGCGGCGCTGGTGCACGCGGATCCGGCGCCGGTACCGGGCGAGACGGACCCGCATCACGCCCTGGCCCACCACGCGTCGGCCTGAGGTCAGACCACCACGCCCAGCCCCTCCAGCACCACGGCCCCCGGCAGCTGGGCGAACGCCTTTCCCGGTACCAGCAGCTTGCCGCGTCGGCGTCCGCTGCCCACCAGTACGTACGGCAGATCGACGACGGCCGAGTCCACCAGCACCGGCCAGCCGTCGGGCAGTCCGATCGGGGTGATGCCGCCGTACTCCATGCCGGTCTCCCCCGTGGCCGTGTCCATCGAGGCGAACGAGGCCTTGCGTGCGCCGAGTTGACGGCGCACGACGCCGTTGACGTCGACCCGGGTGGTGGACAGCACGACGCACGCGGCGAGTGTGGTCTCGCCGCCGCGCTTGCCGGCCACCACCACGCAGTTCGCCGACTGCTCCAGCAGCTCGCGGCCGTAGTGCTCCACGAAGACGGCGGTGTCGGCCCACAGCGGGTCGGTGTCGACGTGAACGATCTGCTCGGCGGGCACGCTGCCGCTCCAGCGGCGTACGGCGTCGGCGACCGGGGCGGTCAGCTCGTCGAGGCAGTCGGGGGCGGGCGTGGCGTGGTCGAAGTGTCCGATGGGTGCGCGCATGACCGCACGCTAACAGGGCCGCCCGGGCCGATTCAGTGCACGGCCGGGACCGAGACCGTCAGCATCATCTCCATGGGGACGTCGCCCTGATTGGCGTACGTGTGCGCGGCGTTGGCCTCGAAGGTGGCGCTGGCGCCGGCGGGGACGCGGTACTCCACGCCCTCGACGGTGAGGGTCAGTTCGCCCACCGTGACGTGGACGATCTCCACCGTGCCGGCGGGGTGCGGGTCCGACCCGCTGCTCTCGCCCGGCATCAGCCGCCAGTCCCACATCTCCAGCGGGCCGGGTGCCTCCGTGCCCGCGAGGAGCCGGCTGTAGCTGCCCGCCTCGGTGTGCCACAGCCGCACCACCTGCTCGGCCGGGACGACCCGCACCTTCGGCCCCTGTTCGTAGTCGAGCAGGGTGGTGATGCTGATGCCGAGCGCGTCACCGATCTTGACGACCGTGCCGAGGCTGGGGTTCGTCCGGGCCTGCTCGATCTGGATGAGCATGCCGCGACTGACCCCGGCACGCGCGGCGAGCGCGTCCAGGGTGAAGCCGCGCTCGGTGCGCCAGCGCTTGACGTTGCGCGCCAGGGACTGGGTGAGCAGGTCGAGGTCCGACACTTTCCGTCCAATATTCTGAATGACAGAGTTCAATTCACTGCACTACGGTGTGGTGTACCCGATCGTTCACCGACTGTACTGCGAGGCGACCCGTGACAGCACTCTTCGCCCTGGCCACCAGCCTGCTGTGGGGGCTGGCCGACTTCGGCGGCGGACTGCTGACCCGGCGCACGCCGGCGCTGACGGTGGTGGTCGTCTCGCAGACGATCGCGACGGCCGTGCTGGGCGTGATCGTGGTGGCCACGGGAGCGTGGAGCGAGGCCGGCCCGCGGTTGTGGTTCGCGGTCGCGGCGGGTCTTGCCGGGCCGGTGGCGATGATCTGCTTCTACAAGGCGCTGGCGCTGGGCCCGATGGGCGTGGTCTCCCCGCTCGCCACCCTGAGTGTGGCCGTCCCCGTCGGTGTGGGGCTCTTCCTCGGCGAGCGCCCCGGCCTGGTGCAGGTCGCGGGGATCGCGGTCGCCGTCGCCGGTGTCGCCCTGGCGGGCGGACCCCAGCTGCGCGGGGCGCCCGTGCAACGTCGGGCCATCGTGCTCACCCTGATCTCCGCCCTCGGCTTCGGCGCGGTGTTCGCGCTGATCGCGGAGGCGTCGACGACGGTCACCGGCCTGTTCCTGGCCCTGTTCGTGCAGCGTGTGACCAACGTGGCCGTGGGCGGCGCCGCGCTGTACGTCTCCGTGAAGCGGGGAGCGGAGGCCCTCCCGTCGGGCGGCTTCCCGTGGGCCTCGCTGCCGACGCTCGCCTTCGTCGGCCTCGCGGACGTCGCCGCCAACGGCACGTACTCGATCGCCGCCCAGCACGGCCCGGTCACCGTGGCCGCCGTACTCGCCTCGCTCTACCCGGTGGTGACGGCCCTGGCCGCCCGCGGCTTCCTCAGCGAACGCCTGCGCGCGATCCAGGCGGCGGGGGCGGGCCTGGCCTTGATGGGCACGGTGCTGTTGGCAGCCGGTTAGGGCCCCTAGGCGTCGGCGTCGAGCTCCGCCAGCCGGGCGGCGCCGTCCTCGTCCAGGTCGGCCAGCGCCAGGAGCTGTTGCGGGGTGACGCCCTCGGGTATCGGCACCGGGGCCGGTGTCCTCAGCGGCGGCTGCCAGCCGTCGGCGGGAGTCCAGCGCCGTACGACGCGCGCCGGGGCCCCGGCCACCACCGCGTGGTCCGGCACCGCACCGCGGACGACCGCGCCGGCCGCCACGACGACGTTCCGCCCGAGGCGCGCCCCCGGCAGGATCACCGCGCCGGTGCCGATCCAGCAGCCGGGCCCGATCTCCACCGGCTCCATCCGCGGCCACTGCTTGCCGATGGGCTCGTGCGGATCGTCGTACGAGTGGTTGGTGGACGTGACGTAGACGTACGGCCCGAAGTAGCAGTCGCTGCCGATGGTGACCGTCGTGTCGGCGATGACGTGGCTGCCGCGGCCCAGGACGACTCCGTCGCCTATGCGCAGGATCGGGTCCGGGCCGAGGTCGAGGTCGGGCATCAGGCCGGCCGTCAGGGTGACCTGTTCGCCGACGATGCAGTGGGCGCCCAGCTGGATCCAGGGTTCGCCGAAGACCGTGCCGAGGGGGAAGGCGAGCCGGGTGCCCGTGCCCAGCGCGCGGAAGCGGAAGCGTCCCGGGTGCTCGGCGGTGACGGAGCCGGTGCGCTGCACCCAGGCCCAGCCCGCGTGCACGGCCCGCTGCGCGAGGCTGCGCGGCCATGATGAGAACGTGTTCTTGCGCTTCGGCACCCGCTCACCGTACTCAGCGTCAGGTGGACCCATGAGATCGAGGGGCTGTGATCTTCGCCCCACCCGGTGGCGTACGGTGCCGGTGTTGACGACGACGAGGAGAGGGCGATGACGCACAAGGCGTTGATCACTGGCATCGGCGGCAGAGAACCGAAGGTCCACGAGGAGGCGTTCGTGGCACCCACGTCCTCGGTGATCGGGGACGTGACGCTGGAGGCGGGGGCGAGCGTCTGGTACGGGGCGGTGCTGCGCGGCGACGTCGAGCGGATCTCCGTCGGGGCGAGCAGCAATGTGCAGGACAATTGCACGCTGCACGCCGACCCGGGGTTTCCCGTCACCGTCGGCGAGCGCGTCTCGATCGGGCACAACGCCGTGGTGCACGGGGCGACCGTCGGGGACGACTGTCTGATCGGCATGGGGGCGACCGTGCTCAACGGTGCGGTGATCGGGGCGGGGTCGCTGGTCGCCGCGCAGGCGTTGGTGCCGCAGGGGATGGAGGTGCCGGCGGGGTCGCTGGTCGCCGGGGTCCCCGCGAAGGTGAGGCGGGAATTGACCGAGGAGGAGCGTCAGGGGGTCACGCTGAACGGCACGATGTACGCGGAACTGGCGAAGGCGCACCGGGACGCGCAGGGGAGGTAGAGGCAGTAAGCGGTCTGCGGGTCCTTTGTGGCTGGTCGCGCCCACGCGGCGGAGCCGCACGATGTCACAGCCCCGCGCCGCCCTCGCGGCGTTCTACTCCCCGGCGGGAACAGGTTCCGCTTCCTGACGCACGACCTGCGCCTGCTTCGCCTTGCGCTTCAGCACGAGCATCGACGCGAGCCCGACCAGCACCGCAGCCACCAGGCCCAGCCACGAGAACCGCTTGAGCCACGACTCCGCGACGATCCCCACGTAGTAGATGACCGCGGTCGTCCCGCCCGCCCAGACGATGCCCCCGAACACGTTGGCGATCAGGAACTTCCAGTACGGCATCCGCAGCACACCGGCGAGCGGTCCGGCGAAGATGCGCAGCAGGGCGACGAAGCGGCCGAAGAAGACCGCCCACATGCCCCACTTCTCGAAGGACCGCTCGGCCGTGGCGATGTGCCCCTCGCTGAAGTGCTTGGGGAACTTCTTGCCGAGCCAGGCGAGCAGTGGCCGTCCGCCCTTGCGGCCGATGGCGTAGCCGATGGAGTCGCCGACGATCGCGCCGATGCTGGCGCACGCGCCGAGGATCACCGGGTCGATGCCCGCGTGCTGCGAGGACAGCAGCGCCGCCGAGACCAGGATGATCTCGCCGGGCAGCGGGATGCCCAGGCTCTCCAGACCGATGACCACTCCGACCAGGGCGTAGACGGCGGCCGCGGGCACCGTGTCGAGCCACTCCTGCACGTGCAACGCCGCTTCCTCCGATTCGCGTCCCTGTATTCCCGGCGTGCGCCGTCATGCCGGCGCACGCCGGGAAGCCTACCGGGTCACGGAGATGCCTCGGCGTCCCACAGGTCACACTGGTGTTCCCGGTGCACGGTGCTGCTCAGGGCGTTTCCGCCCTTCGACTCCGTCCGCAGCGACAGCACCGTCCCCGGCCGGGCGGGCATCGCGGGCTGCCCGTCGGCGCTCGGCACACCGCCCCGTACGAAGGAGCCCCAGTACTCGACCATCTGCCGCGCCAGCACCCGCTGCTCGGCGTTCAGCGGCGAGTCGAGGCCGAAGTGCCTGAAGAGGTACTGCACCTCGTTCACATGGGTCGCGCCGAAGTCGAAGTCCGTGTGCAGGTTGCGCAGCGAGGCGAAGGGCGGGGAGGTGCGGTCGGCGAACTCGTACGCGTAGACCGGCCCGCGCCCGGCGAGCACCCCGTCGAGCCGTAGCGCGGGGCACGCGAACAGCTGGTCGCCCTGTGCGGTGGCGTACGCGAGGGTCGGCGACGGGTGGGCCGACAGCGGGTAGCGCCGCAGCGCCCGCTCCCCGAAGTCCTCACGCATCACCGTCGGGTACCGCTCGGCCGTGAGCGGGGTCCCGTTCAGGTCGAACCGGGAGAACGCGAACAGCCGCCCCTCGTCCGTGTTCGCCCCGTTCATCACGGGCACCCGAGCGGCGGTCCCCCGCGCGAACGCCTCCTCGGGCTGCGCGGGCAGGAAGGCCCCGCCCGCCACGGGCCCCCAGTCGAACTCACCCTGCGCGGCCAGGATGTCGGCGGCCGACTTGCCGCGCAGACAGGCCACGGTCGAGCAGCCCAGTTTCTCGGCGAAGGCGGCTCCCTGGGCCACGGCCGTCTGATGGGGACGGGCGGCGCAGTCGTCGTAGGCGCCGCTCTGGATGATGCCCGCCCGGAACAGGCCCTTCGCCGTCGGCGAGGCCAGCTGGGTGCAGACGGAGCGGCCCCCCGCCGACTCGCCCGCGATCGTGACGCGGCCCGGATCGCCGCCGAAGCGGCCGATGCTGGCGCGCACCCAGCGCAGTGCGGCCTGCTGGTCGAGCATCCCGAAGTTGCCGGAGACCCCGTCGCGCGCCTCGCCGTCCAGACCGGCCGTGGCGAGGAAACCCATCGCGCCGAGGCGGTAGTTGACGGTCACGACGACCGTGCCGGTCTGTCGCGCGAAGGCGTCGGGGACGACGTCCTGACCGGCCCCGGCGGTGAGCCCTCCGCCGTGGAACCAGACCAGGACGGATCGGCGGGCGGCGCCTTCGGGGACGTACACATTCAGGTCGAGACAGGCCTCGGTGTGCGACGGTCGCTCGTACCCGGGGTCCCAACTGCTGCTCTGCACACACTTGTCGCCGAAGTCCCGCGCGGCACGCACCCCGTGCCACGGCCGGACGGGCCGCGGTTCCTTCCAGCGGAGCCCGCCGACAGGCGGCTCGGCGTACGGGATGCCGAGGAACTGCCGTCCCTCGGCGGTGGTTTCACCGCGCACCCACCCCGCGTCCGTACGGACGACCGGGTCGCTGCCCCGCGGTGCGGCCTGCGCCGGCACAGGGGCGACGAGCGCGGCCGCGAGAGCCACCAGTCCGGCGGCGACACGTCGTATCACCCTCACTTGCCCACCTCCACACTCGTCCGCAACCGCAGATCCCGCGACGAGGCGCCGACCCAGACGGTACGGCGGCCGGTCCCGAGCACCCAGTCGTGGCGTTCGGCGTCCCACGAGGACAGCGTTCGCGCGGCGACCCGCACGGCGACCCGGCGCCGCTCCCCCGGCAGCAGGGCGAGCCGCCGGTATCCGCCCAACGCCCGTACCGCCTGGTCGAGTCGGAGATCGGGCGAGCGTCCGACGTAGACCTGGGGCACGGCCACCCCCTCGCGCCGGCCGGTATTGCGGACGTCGAACATCACGTCCAGACCGTGCCGGTTCCAGTGCGCCGAGACGTCCTCGTACGCGAAGGAGGTGTACGACAGTCCGTGGCCGAAGGGGAACAGCGGCCGCACGCCCTCGGCGTCGTACCAGCGGTAGCCGGCGTGGATGCCCTCCGAGTACTCCTCGGTGCCGTTCAGGCCCGGGTGGCGGCGGGGGTCCCCGGCGACCGGGTGGTGGTCGTCGTCGACCGGGAAGGACTGGGTGAGACGACCGCCGGGATCGCAGTCGCCGAACAGGACGGCGGTGGTGGCGGCCGCGCCCTCCTGGCCCGGGTAGTACATCTGGAGCACGGCTCCGGTCCGCTCCAGCCAGGGCATCGATGTCGCGGACGAGGTGTTGAGGACGACGGTGGTGCGCGGGTTGGCCGCCGTCACGGCCTCGATCAGCCGGTCCTGGTCGCCCGGGAGGGCGATCGTCGTACGGTCCTGACCTTCGGTGGCATCCTCGTAGGCGAAGAGGACGACATGGCGGGCGTCGCGGGCGGCCTTCACGGCCTCGGCCACGTCCTGCGCCCGGGTCGCGGCGGTGATGTGCCGCAGTCGGAACAGCAGTCCGGCGTCCCCGCCCTGCGCGGTGATCCGCAGCTTGTGGGCGCCCTCGGTGAGTTTCAGGGTCTTGCGGCGCATGGTCAGACCGTCGGGTGCGGCGTTGACCAGACCGCCGGGGAAGTACTCGCCGTGGCCGGGAGCGAGCGGGAAGAGCTCCTCGCCGTCGAGCAGTACCTTGGGGCGGTCCACGGGCGCCGACGAGAAGTGCAGGACGACGGTCCACTCCTCCGCGGCGGAGACCGTGAGCGTCCCGTCGTAGGTCCAGTCCTGACCGGCGCCCACCTGCCGGCCCTCGCTGTCGAAGGCGGGGCTCAGCGCGGACGCGGGGACGGCCTTGCCGAAGAGGTCCTCGCCGAGCGCGTAGGTCACCTCTCCGTCGGCGCGTGCCTTGATCGTGTCGAGGGGGCTGTCGGCGTGGTCCGGGACGACATAGGCGCTGCCGCCGCCGCTGACGAAGGGGAGCGTCCCGGTCGGGCCGATGACGGCGAGGGTGCCGTCGCCGGTCAGGGGCAGGGTGCGGCGCTCGTTGCGCAGCAGGGTCGCGCCCGCCTTGGCGACCTCCAGGGCGACGGCGGCGCCCGCCTCGGCGTCGCGGTCGGGGCGCGGCGGCACGCTGCCGTCGAGCAGCCCGAAGCGGTCCATGACGGAGAGGATCCGCCGCACGGCCCGGTCGACATACCGCTCGGGCACGCTGCCGCCGCGCACGGCCGACTTCAGCGGCCTCCCGAAATAGGTGCCGTCCGGCATCTCCATGTCGAGGCCGGCGGTGAGGGCCTTCCTCGTGCTGTGGGCGGCGAACCAGTCCGTCATCACCAGTCCCCCGAAGCCCCATTGTTCGCGCAGGATGTCGGTGAGCAGGGTCTTGTTCTCGCAGGCGTAGGTCCCGTCGACCTTGTTGTAGGCGCCCATCACCGCGCCCACGCCGACGCCGACGGCCGCCTCGAAGCCGCGCAGTTCGAGTTCGTGCAGGGGCTGCTCGCCGACGCGCACGTCGACGGACGTGCGGTCCTTCTCCTGGTTGTTCATCGCGTAGTGCTTGACGGTCGCGACGAGGCCCTCGCCCTGGATGCCCTCGATCTCGGCGGCGACCACGTCGGCGGAGAGCAGCGGGTCCTCGCTGAAGGTCTCGAAGTTGCGGCCGGCGTACGGGGTGCGGATGAGGTTGACCATCGGGGACAGCAGGACGTCCTGGCCGAGGGCGCGGCCCTCGTGTCCGATGACCCGGCCGTAGCGGCGGGCCAGGTCCGGGTCGAAGGCGGAGGCCAGCAGGACGGGGGCGGGCAGGGCGGTGGCGTGCCGGGTGACGCGGACGCCGGCCGGACCGTCGGCGAGGCGGAGCGGCGGGATGCCGAGACGCTTCACTCCGGGGACATAGCCTGCCTGGCCGAGCGGCTCGGGGTCGGTGGCACCGTGCAGGAGCGTGATCTTCTCGTCGAGGGTGAGCCGGGCGATGAGGCCTTCGACGCGGGGACCGGCGCCCTGGTCGGGTCTGTCCGCCGCGTAGGCGCGCGAGGGCGGGGTCAGGCCGCTGGTGGCCGCCGTGGCGACGGCGATCGCGCCGCCCAGCAGACTCAGGGCGGATCGCCTGGAGACAAGGGACCGCGAGACAGGAGAAACAGTGTCGGTCATGGGCCGTCACTCCTTCGGTGTGCGGGCACGACGTTGTGAACCGCATGTGACCCGGCGGCCCCGGGCCGCGTTCGCCCTCTGAACGCACCATGTGCCAGAAGAGACTTGACACCCCGTGAGAAACGCGCCGGCGCGGGGGAACCTAGGACCGTCGATGACTCGTGTCAATGACTCGAACAAGAAACGGCCGCATGCCGACAAGAAACGAAGAGGGGGCCACCCCTGAGGGGTGACCCCGGCGGGGCGGTGCCCGCGGACAGGCCCTAGTCGAGTCCTGAGTCGAGGGCCTTGGTCGCGGGAGCGGTGACGGGGGGTGTGACAGGAGTGTGGACGGGCGTGGTGACCGGAGCGGCTGCGTCCGGGGCCTCGCCCGGGAGAGTTTCGGCCTCCTCGGTGGGAGCGGCCGGCTCGGGCTCGGCACAGCAGTCGGCCGGGGCGATCCGCTTCTCGAACTGCGGCGGCCGGACCACCGGGGCGTCCGGCGGGGTCTCGGGATCCTCGCGCGGAGTCTCGGCGTCCGGGGAGGACGGCGCGGCCGTCGGCGATTCCGGCTCCTCGGGGCTGCCGTTCTGCGGTCCGTTCTCCGCCGGGCCCTCCCCCTGTGGCGTCCCCGGCTCGTCGCGCACGGGTTCCAGGATCCACCGCTGCCCTTCGGATCCGTCCCGTTCGGCGACGACCGCGGTCTTTCCCTTCTCGGGCGCGACCAGCAGCCCCTTGCCCCCGCGCAGCAGCAACTCGCCCCGCACGGTGAGGTCGTAGCGGACCTCGCCCGCGTGCACCAGGCAGTCGGCGATGACGACCGAGCCCTCGTCGGCGTCGGCGTCGAGGCAGAGCGTGGGGTCGGCGGCGCTGCGCAACAGTCCATCATCCTGGTACGACCACTGCTGCGACCCGGCCGACGAGCACCCCGCCAGCACGGTCCCGGCACCGTCCGCGAGTCTGCTGTCGCGCACGTCGAGGCACAGTCCGGCGACCAAGTTGCGGAGCCTGCCCTGCCCGACCTCGACGGCGTTGCCCACGGAGGCGGCGGACGGGGATCCGGCGGACGACGAATCGCCCTTGTCCCCCGGCGAGACGGAGGTGCCGCTCGGCGCCCCCCAGGTGGCGCGGGGCGCGGGGACGCCGCTCTCGTCGGACCAGCTCCTGACGACGAGCACGGTCGCGAGCAGGGCGAGGGACAGACCGGCGCCCATGAGGACGGCCCTGCCGTGCCGACGGGAGGGGGCGAGGTGGCCGGCCGCGGCGGGGCGGTGGCGTCCGCCGGTCCGCGGCCGTACGAACGGACGCGTGCCCGTCGGCTTCGGGGCGGTGGCGCGACCGGGCCGCGAGTCGAGGTAGCGGCGGGTGCCCCAGCCGAGCACGGTCTCGGCGAGCAGCGCGTCCAGACGGTCCTCGAAATGACTGAGCTGCTCGGCGGCGTGCCGGCAGTACCGGCACTCCGTCAGATGCCGCCGGACATCGGGCAGCAGGGCTCCGCCCCGGCGCATGGAGACGTCGAGGAGACGGTTGTAGAAGCGGCATTCCCTGGTGGGCGCGAGTTCCCGGTGGGCGCGTACACAGCCCGCCCGGAATTGCTCCCGCGCCCGCTCCAGCCCGGCGGTCGCGGTAGCGGCGTCCACACCCAGCAGACCAGCGGGTATGGATATGGGCTCGGCCTCTACCTCGGTGTGCCACAGCAGGCATTGGGAAGCGCCCGGAAGGGCCTGGAATGCGCGCTCGGCGAGCCGTCGCCTTTCGGGGGTGACCGGCCTCGCCGCGCGTAGACCACGGCCGCCGGTCGGTTTGCGGAGTTCCGGCAGCAGAGCGGAAATTCCGTCGTCCGCGGCCCACTCCTTGACGGTCTCCCGTACCGCCGCGAGGAGTTGGGGACGCACGGCGCCGCCGGCCGCCCTCGAGAGGACTCGGTGGAACGCGGCGGCGGCCGCCATCGAGGCTGAATCCTCCGAAGAAAGCAGGCAGATGACCGCGTAGTCGTGGGTCGCCCGCCAGTGCCGGGCCATCAGCAGCCCGACGGCGTGGGCGTCCGTGTCGGCTCCGCCCAGCCGGGCCACGAGATCACGGTCGGACTCCCCAGGACGCGATCCGGGCCGTGGCGGGTACGGCGGGCGTGGGGGGTAAGGAGACTGCACTGGACCATTTCCTTCCAAGCCGCAGGACGACATGCGAAATGCGCGTCCGTAGGAAAGCAGGTGCCTGATTGGTGCATACCTATGCCGCGTCAGGTGCGGGTCGGTTATTTGGCCGCTCACTTTCGCACAAACTACTGACGGGAAACAAGAAGCTTGAGTGACCTGCGTTCAAAAAGCGGCCACTTCAGAATAGTTACCGGCGGTATCCGCACCGGCATTCGAAAAAACGCCGTCACACGAGGATCAAGTTGTGTGCGAGGAAGGGCGGTTGGCACACAAAATCTCCCCTTCCCGCCCGGCCCGCAGCGAGCCGAGAGGTTTCTCTCGGGGTACTCCCCTACCCGTGCGCCAGCACGACCCGCATGTTCGCCCCCCCCCACACGAAGGAGATGCTCCCGGTCGTCGACAAGCCGGCCATCCAGTACGTCGTCGAGGAGGCCGCCGCGGCCGGGCTCGCGACGTCCTGATGGTCACGGGCCGGCACGGAACCCCTGGGACGACAAGGCCTAGGTGTGCTGTCCCGGCAGGTCCGCCTCTATGGCTGCGCGGCCGTCGAGCCGACCGGAAAGGACGGGATGGTCCGCGTCACCGGTCTCGTCGAGAAGCCGTCACCCCAGGACGCGCCGAGCGCCTACGCGGTCAGCGGCCGCTACGTCCTCGACCCCGCCGTCCTCGACACCCTCGAGCGCACCCCGCCGGGCCGGGGCGGCGAGATCCAGCTGACCGACGCCCTTCAGGAACTCGCCCTGGGCGGCACGGTGCACGGGGTCGTCTTCGACGGATTGCGCTACGACACCGGCGACAGGGCGGACTGCCTGCGCACGGTGGTCCGGCCGGCCTGCGACCGCGACGGCCTCGGGCCCGAATTCGTCGCCTGGCTCAAGGAGTTCGTGGCGGGCCTCAGGGCAGGCGGGGCGGCCGACGGCGACCGGCTCGCCGCCTGATCAGGTGTCGAAGGGTGCCCCGGTCGGCCGGTGCCCACCGCACCCGCTGTCAGTCCGGCCGACGGGTAGCAGCGGGCCGGCGGCCCGGCGGCTGCGTGCGGGCGGCGCCGCGGACCCGGCGCCCGGCCGGCCCGGCACCCCTCGCAGGACGCAGCTCAGCTGTTGGGCCGAAGCGTCCAGACGACGGTCATCTCCCCGGTGACGGCCCCGTCCGCGCGCTGGATGGCGACGGCCACGGGGAACTCCGGCCGCTTGCCCTCGTCGAGTTCCGCGACGACCTCGGCGGCGGGGCGGCCGAGCGTCGCGGTGGCCGTGACGGGACCCATCGCGAGCTTCTTGTACGCGATCTCGGCGCGGACCGCGAGCGGCACGGCACGGGAGAGCTGGTCCCCGAACGCGGCCAGCACGATCGCCCCGCTCGCCGACTCGCCCAACGTGAACATCGCTCCGGCGTGCGGCCCCCCGACGTGGTTGTGGTACTCGCTCTGGTCGGGCAGTGCCACCACCGCCTTCTCCGGAGTGGTCTCCAGGTACTCGAGGTTCAGGGTCCTGGCCATCGGCACCGTGGCGGCGAGCATCTCGCCGATCGACATCTGGTCTGCGCTCATGGCCGCAGGTTACCCACGAGTAGCTACATCTGGCCAGATCCGTACGGTGATCGCCGTATCGTTGGCGCCCATGTGGCCAGGACAGCAGCAGCCGGGGGGCGGACAGAATCCGCAGCAGCCGGCCGGCGGGAACCCCTACCAGCAGCCCGGATACCAGCAGCCGAATCCTTACGCCCAGCAGCAGCCGCCCGCGTGGGACACGCCCACCGCTCCGGCCGGACCACCGGGGGGAGGGCGCCGCACCAAGGCGTTCGCGATCGCCACGGCCGTCGTGGTCGTGGTGGCCGCCGCCGTGACCGGGGCCGTCCTGCTGGGCGGCGGCACGGACGACCAGGCCGACCCCGATCCGGCACCCACCTCGGCCCCGCCGTCCTCCTCGGACAATCCACGGGCCGCCGACGACCGCAAACCCGCCGTGGCCGGCTGGAAGGTGGTGGTCAATCCCGATCTGGGCGTCGCCTTCGACGTGCCGGCGGACTGGGCACTGCAGTCGACGAGTTGGGTGTCGTACGTCTCGGAGGACGACGATCCCGAGGACAAGCCCCTCGTCGCCATGAAGGCCCCCGCGGTCCTCAAGGAGAAGTGGTGCGGGGCCGACGAGGACAAGGACGGCGAGATGGACTACACGCCGCTGGCCGGCGTCGGCACCCGGGGCAACAACGGGGCCAAGAGCACGGAGGAGATCGCCCGCGCCGACTCGGCGACCTGGGTCTACGGCGCCTACACCCAGCCCGATCGGAAGAAGGTCACGACCGGCCCGGTCACCTCGTTCACCACCGCCTCCGGCCTCGCCGGCAGCGTCGCCACCTCGCGGTCCACCGAGGTCGCGGCCCGTAACAAGTGCGACTCGGACGGCAAGGCGACGACCTTCGCCTTCAAAACCTCCGACGGCGACTTCGCCTCCTGGTCGTTCTTCGGTGCCGAGGGGGTCGGCGAGGAGGTCCCGGACGCCACCGTCGAGAAGATCATGAAGACCGTGCGGCTCAACACACCCACGGACGAACGCTGATTGCTACGTCCCTGACAAGGCCCGGTGACCGAATCGTGTCCCTCGCGGCACTAGGGTGGCTGCCCATGTGGCCAGGACAGCAGCCGCCCGGGGGCGAGCAGAATCCGCAACAGCAGAACAACCCGTACCAGCAGCCGGGGTACCAGCAGCCGAATCCGTACCAGCAGCCCGGATTCCAGCAGCCCAATCCCTATCCGCAGCAGCCGCAGTGGGGGACTCCGGCGCCGGTGGGATCTCCGGAGCCGCCGCGCGGGGGTGGCGGGAACCGGACCAAGCTGGTCGCGATCGTGGCCGCGCTGGCTGTCGTCGTGACCGCCGGTGTGACCGGATTCCTGGTGCTCGGCGGCGACAAGGACGACAAGGCGGACGACGTCACCGGCAAGGACGGCAAGAAGTCCGCGAGCCCGACCACCGAGCCGAGCGTCTCCGCCTCCCCTTCCGAGGACAACCCGCGCAACGGTGAGGCGGAGCAGCCGACCGTCCCTGGCTGGAAGGTCGTCGTCAACCCCAAGTGGGGCACGGCCTTCGACGTCCCGGCGGACTGGACGGTCGACTCGCCCGGCACGTTCATCGGCTTCGAGGACGAGAAGAAGGGCGACGGCTCCGCCCTCATCGGCATGTCCGCACCCGCCTACTTCAAGGAGAAGTGGTGCACCTCCGACGCCGACAAGGACGGCCGGACCAGCGACTCGAAGCTGGCGGCGGCCGGCACCAAGGGCCAGAACGGCGCGAAGAACACCGACGAGGTGGCACGCAATGACTCGGCCTGGTGGGCGTTCGGCGGCTACACCGACCAGTCGGACGCCTCGAAGAAGCTGCTCACCCTCGTCAAGCCGAAGCCGTTCACCACGGCGTCGGGCGTCAAGGGCAGCCTCGCCTCGGCGTACACGAAGGGCGTGAAGAAGGAGGACAAGTGCGACTCCGACGGCAAGGCGACGACGTTCGCGTTCAAGAACTCCGCGGGTGACTACGTCTCCTGGAGCCTCTACGGGGCGAAGGGCGTCAGCGACGAGCTGCCCGAGAAGACGATCCTGAAGATCCTCAGCACGGTCCGGCTGCACGGCGAACCCACGGGATGACCCGAGCGCGTCCCTGACCGGCCAGAACTGTCCTGAACGGTTTGGCAAGTCAAGTGCCCGGCGGCGATAGTCGGCCGGTGACCTCCGCCTCCGGCATGTCCCGCCGCTCCCGCAGACCCGCCTGGGCGGGCCGCAACTACGGCCTGCTGACCGCCGCCGCGGTCGTCACCAACCTGGGCAGCCATGGTGCGCTGATCGCCGCCGCGTTCGCCGTCCTCGAATCGGGCGGCGACGGCGGCGACGTGGGGCTGGTGGCCGCCGCCCGCACACTGCCGCTGGTGGTCTTCCTGCTGATCGGCGGCGCCGTGGCGGACCGGCTGCCCCGGCATCGGGTGATGGTCGCGGCCAACGCCCTCAACTGCTTCTCCCAGGGCGCGTTCGCGGTACTGGTCCTCGCCGGGGAGCCGCGGCTGTGGCAGATGATGCTGCTGACCGCGCTCGGCGGCACCGGCCAGGCGTTCTTCGGCCCGGCGGCCGAGGGCATGCTGCTGTCCTCAGTGGAGGGCGAACAGGCCGGCCGTGCCTTCGCGGTGTTCCGGATGGCGATGCAGGGCGCGGCGCTCGGCGGTGCCGCGCTGGGCGGTGCGATGGTCGCCGCGATCGGGCCGGGCTGGGTGCTCGCCGCGGACGCGGCGGCGTTCGCGGTCGCCGGTTCGCTGCGGTCCTTCCTCGACGTGAGCCACATTCCGCCGCGCGCGCCGGGCGGCGGAATGCTCGCCGATCTCCGGGACGGCTGGCGGGAGTTCGCGGGCCGGCCGTGGCTGTGGGGCATCGTCGTCCAGTTCTCGATCGCGAACGCGGTCGTCGCGGCCACCGACGCGGTCTACGGCCCGCTCGTCGCCCGGGACCACCTGGGCGGCGCGGGCCCGTGGGGCCTGGCCCTGGGCTTCTTCGGGGCGGGCACGGTGGCCGGCGCGCTGCTGATGACCCGCTGGAAACCGCGCCGCCTGCTGCTCGCGGGCACCCTGTGCGTCTTCCCGATGGCCCTGCCTTCGGCCGCGCTGGCCGTCCCGGTGTCGGCGGCCTCCCTGTGCGTGGCGATGTTCGTCGCCGGCGCGACCGTGGAGGTCTTCGGCGTCTCCTGGATGACCGCCCTGCACCAGGAGATACCGGAGGACAAGCTCTCGCGTGTCGCGGCGTACGACTGGTTCGGCTCGGTCGCCCTGGTCCCGCTGGCCACGGCTCTGACCGGCCCGGCGGAGGCGGCGTTCGGCCGGCCGGAGGCCCTGTGGGGCTGCTCGGCGCTGGTCGTGGTGGTCACGGCGGCGGTGCTGTGCATGCCGGACGTACGGAACCTGCGGCGCAACACCAAGGACGTGATGCGGGAGGCCGGGACCGGTTCACCCGATGCCGAACGCCCCGTCGGGGGGCTCGGGTGACGGTACGGCGTCCTCCTCCTGTACCGGCGCCGCACCGCCGATGAAGTCCCGCAGGGCGGACCCGTGTTCCACCCGCGCGGGGAACGCGTCGGCAGCCGTACGGCGGGCCAGGGCAGCCGTGTCGAGGGGACGGTGCGCGGCGACGAGCACCGCGTTGCCGAAGCGACGACCGCGCAGCACGCCCGGCTCGGCGATCAGCGCGAGCTCCTCGAAGACCGCGGCGAGGGTGGCGAGTTGGGAGCGCAGGAAGGCGAAGGGCGCGGCGTCGGCGAGGTTGGCCAGGTAGATGCCGTCGGCGCGCAGGACCCGCGCGGCCTCGCGGGCGTAGGCGAGGGACGTCAGGTGCGCCGGCACGCGTGAGCCGCCGAAGACGTCGGCGACGAGGACGTCGGCCGAGTCCGCGGGGGCGGCTTCCAGCCAGGCGCGGGCATCGGCGGCGTGCAGGGCGATACCCGCGCCTTCCGGCAACGGCAGGTGCTCCACGACCAGTTCCAGCAGGGCGCGGTCGGCCTCGACCACGTCCTGCCGGGAGCCGGGCCGGGTCGCGGCCAGGTATCGGGGCAGAGTGAGCGCGCCCCCACCGAGGTGCAGCACGTCCAGCGGACGCCCCGCCTCGGCGACGGTGTCCAGGACGTGCCCGAGCCGCCGCGCGTACTCGAACTCCAGATACGCCGGCTCGTCCAGATCGACGTACGACTGCGGCGCCCCGTCGACGGTCAGCAGCCAGGCCCGCTTCCGGTCGACATCGGGCATCAACTTGGCAGTGCCCTGATCGACGGCGCGGGTGACGGGGATAGGCTCGTTCACCTTCTCATTGTGCCTTTGCCCAGCAGACCTACGGGGCGCGGGGAACTGCGCGACCAGCCACATTCGGCCCGCAGTCCCCCACACACACAAGCACTACCCTCACTGAACGGCTGTCACGGTCCCCGCTCCGACGGTCCGGCCGCCCTCACGGATGGCGAAACCAAGCCCGGGCTCCAGCGGCACCTCACGCCCCAGCTCCACGGTCATGGCGACCGTGTCCCCGGGCCGCGCGACAGCCACCTCACCGAGATCCACGGACCCGACCACATCCGCCGTACGGATATAGAACTGCGGCCGATAGCCGGTCGCGACGGGCGTCGAACGCCCGCCCTCCCGCGCCGACAGCACATACACCCGCGCGGAGAACCGGCGACGCGGCACGACACTGCCGGGCGCAGCCACGACATGCCCGCGCCGGACGGAGTCCCTGGGCACACCCCGCAGCAGCAACGCCACGTTGTCCCCGGCCTGCGCCTCCTCCATCGGCTTGCCAAAGGTCTCCAGCCCAGTGACCACCGTCTCCACGGAGGCCCCGAGCACCTCGACCCGGTCCCCGACCCGCACTCTGCCCCGCTCGACCGCCCCGGTCACCACCGTCCCCCGGCCGGTGATGGTCAGCACGTTCTCCACCGGCATCAGAAACGGCGCGTCCAGATACCGCTCGGGCATCGGCACATACGTGTCCACCGCGTCGAGGAGCGCCTCGACGGACGCGGTCCATCGCGGGTCCCCTTCCAGCGCCTTCAGCCCCGAGACCCGTACGACAGGCACCGAGTCGCCGCCGTAGCCGTGCGAGGTGAGCAGGTCACGCACCTCCAGCTCGACCAGGTCGATGAGCTCCTCGTCCCCCGCGTCGGCCTTGTTGAGGGCGACGACGATGTGGTTCACGCCCACCTGCCGGGCCAGCAGCACGTGCTCGGCGGTCTGCGGCATGATCCCGTCGAGCGCGGAGACGACGAGGATCGCCCCGTCGAGCTGCGCGGCCCCGGTGACCATGTTCTTGACGTAGTCGGCATGGCCCGGCATGTCCACGTGGGCGTAATGCCGGGTGTCGGTCTCGTACTCGACGTGCGCGATGTTGATGGTGATGCCGCGCGCCGCCTCCTCGGGCGCCCGGTCGATGCGGTCGAAGGGGACGAACGTGCCGGCCCCCCGGTCGGCGAGGACCTTGGTGATGGCGGCGGTCAGGGTGGTCTTGCCGTGGTCGACGTGGCCCATCGTGCCGATGTTCAGATGCGGTTTGGTGCGGACGTATGCCGTCTTGGGCATGGCGGTACCTCGAAGCCTCTTCGAAGGAGTTGGGGACCCCAAGGACTCGCCGACCCTCCCCCTGCGGGGTCCGCCGGACGATCCGGAGAGGGTCAGCTTCGGGCGCCGTCGACAGCGGCCAGGAAGACGGGAACGGCAGCCTTCGGGGCATCCGCGACCGCGGATGCTGCGAGGAGGAAGGCGTACCGGAACATGACGCAGATCATTGCCGACGCGTTGTCCCACGTCGAATGGTTTTTCGCGGTGCCGGCCCGCACAACGGACGGGATCCATACGGCGATCACACATGTCCGTCGGTTACCGTCACTGGATGCTCGATGCCACCACCCGCTCTGGGGGCACCGCCACGGCCTCTCCCCGGGCCGCCGCCACTGAGCTCGCCGTCGCCGTTCCCGCTCCGGTGGGCCTCGCCGCGCGCTGCTCGAGAGTGCTGCTCTCGCCGTGGTCGCGCCTGTCCCTGCTCATCGCCCTGCTCGCGGGCGCCGCCTCGACCGTGCTGCTCTTCGAGCCGCAGCGGCTGCTGGCGGACGGCTGGCCGCCGCAACTCGGCGGAGCCGCGGCGGCAGTGGTGTTCGCGGTGGCGTACGGGCTGTGCACCGTGGCGTTCGTGCCGCGGCCGCTGCTCAATCTGGCGGCGGGCGCGCTGTTCGGCTCGCAGCTGGGCCTCGGTGTCGCCATCACGGGCACGGTGCTCGGGGCCGGTATCGCCTTCGGCCTCGGCCGGGTGCTCGGCCAGGACGCACTGCGCCCGCTGCTGCGCGGCCGGTGGTTGCACGCCGCCGACGGGCAGCTCAGCAGGCACGGTTTCCGTTCGATGCTCGCGGCACGCCTGTTCCCGGGGGTGCCGTTCTGGGCGGCGAACTACTGTGCCGCCGTCTCCCGCATGGGGTACTTCCCATTCCTGCTGGCGACGGCGCTCGGCTCGATCCCGAACACCGCCGCATACGCCGTCGCCGGCGCCCGCGCCTCCACGCCGACGTCACCTGCCTTCCTGATCGCGATGGCCTGCATCGCGCTTCCGGCGCTGGCGGGCGCGGGGGTGGCCTGGCGCAAGCGGCACCACTTCCGGGACCGTTGACTCCCTTCTGCTACACCGCTTCCAGGACCATCGCGTTGGCGAGGCCGCCCGCCTCGCACATCGTCTGCAGGGCGTAACGGGCGCCGCGCTCCCGCATCGCGTGCACGAGGGTGGTCGTCAGGCGGGTGCCGCTCGCGCCGAGCGGGTGGCCGAGGGCGATCGCGCCACCGTGCACGTTGACCTTGGCGAGGTCGGCCCCGGTCTCCTGCCGCCAGGCCAGGACCACGCTGGAGAACGCCTCGTTGACCTCGAACAGGTCGATGTCGTCGAGGGACAGGCGCGCCCTGCGCAGCACCTGCTCCGTCGCCGGGACGACACCGGTGAGCATCAGGATCGGGTCGGAGCCGGTGACGGCGAAGCTGTGCAGCCGGGCGAGCGGGCGCAGACCGAGGCGGGCCGCGGTCTCACTGGACGTGATGAGCACGGCCGAGGCGCCGTCGTTGATCGGGCTGGCGTTGCCCGCGGTGACGTTCCACTCGATCTGCGGGAAGCGTTCGGCGAAGTTCGGGTCGTGGTAGGCGGGCTTCAGACCGGCGAGGATCTCGGCGGTGGTGCCCGGCCGTACGCACTCGTCGCGGCTGACGCCCTCCAGGGGCGCGATCTCGGCGTCGAAGAGTCCGGCGTCCCAGGCCGCGGCGGCCTTGCGGTGCGAGGAGACGGCGAAAGCGTCCATCTGGTCGCGGGTGATCGACCACTTGGCGGCGATGAGCTCCGCGCTGATGCCCTGCGGGACGAGTCCCTCCTGGTAGCGCTCGGCGACCCCGGGGCCGAAGGGATCCTTGCCGGCCGGCACGTTCGACCACATCGGCACGCGGCTCATCGACTCGACACCGCACGCGACGACGAGGTCGTAGGCGCCGGAGATGACGCCTTGGGCCGCGAAGTGCACGGCCTGCTGGGAGGAGCCGCACTGGCGGTCGACGGTGGTCGCGGGGACGGTCTCCGGGAAGCCGGCGGACAGGACGGCGTATCGGGTGGTGTTCATGGCCTGCTCGCCGACCTGGTCGACGGTGCCGCCGATGACGTCGTCGATCAGCGCCGGGTCGACTCCGGAGCGCTCGACGAGGGTGCGCAGGGTGTGGGCGAGGAGCTCCACGGGGTGGACGTGCGCGAGGGCGCCGTTCGGCTTGCCCTTGCCTATCGGGGTGCGTACGGCTTCGACGACGACTGCGTCACGCATGGTGCCGGCCTCCACGGTTGGTTGCCAGTGAGCGATTACCGGTGAGTAGGAAATCCGAACTCACCATAGCTCTGAAGGTTGGAAAATCAAACCCTTAGCAGGTTGGACATCCAAACCCTCCCCTAAACTGGGCGCCATGGCCGCCCCCAAAGACCCGCGCCCCTGCTCCATCGCCGACGCCCTGGCGCTCGTCGGCGAGAAGTACTCGCTGCTCGTCCTGCGGGAGGTGTGCCTCGGCAACGGCCGCTTCGACCAGCTGGTACGCAACATCGGCGCCCCGCGCGACATCCTCTCCACGCGGCTGCGCCGGCTCGTGGACGCCGGGATCCTGACGAAGCGGATCTACAGCGAGCGCCCGCAGCGCTTCGAGTACCGGCCCACCCAGGCGGGGCTCGAACTGGAGCCGGTCCTGATGACCCTGAAGGAGTGGGGCGACCGCCACCTGTGCGCGGACGACGACCGCCCGATGGCGCACGAGCACGCCTGCGGCAACGAACTGGTCCCGGTCCTCACCTGCCAGGCCTGCGGCGACCCCGTCCGCCACGAGGACCTGACGGCCCACTCCCAGGCCCCGGGCTGGACGGTGGCGGGGCCGACGGCGGCGTAACCCGCGGAGCAGCCCGGGCCACCGCTTCGCCGCCCCTGTGCCGGGGCTGTCATCCGGGGACGCTACGCTGCCCCTCGACACCTGTGATCACACCGCGTCCGCCGGCGCGGTGCGCCCTTCGCTCCTCACCACGATCAGCGCTTGGACTCCGTTACTTCATGTCTTGGTTTGAATCCCTCATCCTCGGACTCGTCCAGGGGCTGACCGAGTTCCTCCCCGTCTCCTCCAGTGCCCACCTCCGGCTGACGGCGGCCTTCTCCGGCTGGGAGGACCCGGGTGCGGCCTTCACGGCGATCACCCAGATCGGCACGGAGGCCGCCGTGCTGATCTATTTCCGCAAGGACATCGGACGAATCCTCTCGGCCTGGACGCGTTCGCTCGCGAACAAGGCGATGCGCCAGGACCACGACGCGAAGATGGGCTGGCTGGTGATCGTCGGCTCGATCCCGATCGGCGTGCTCGGAGTGACGCTCAAGGACCAGATCGAGGGGCCGTTCCGCGATCTGCGGATCACCGCGACGATGCTGATCGTCGTAGGCGTGATCATCGGCGTCGCCGACCGGCTGGCGGCGCGCGACGAGAACGGCGGCCGCCACCGTGCGCCCAAGCAGCGCAAGGCCATTGAGAACCTGGGCGTGAAGGACGGCCTGATCTTCGGCCTCTGCCAGGCCTGCGCCCTCATCCCGGGTGTCTCCCGCTCCGGCGCCACCATCAGCGGCGGCCTGTTCATGGGCTACAAGCGCGAGGCCGCGGCCCGCTACTCCTTCCTCCTCGCCATCCCCGCGGTGCTCGCCTCCGGCCTGTTCGAGCTCAAGGACGCGATGGAGACCGACCACATCTCCTGGGGCCCGACGATCTTCGCCACGGTGATCGCCTTCGGTATGGGATATGCCGTTATCGCCTGGTTCATGAAGTTCATCTCCACCAAGAGCTTCATGCCGTTCGTGTGGTACCGCATAGCGCTCGGTCTGGTCATCGTCGCCCTGGTCGCGATGGGCGCCCTGAGCCCGCACGCGGCCGAGTCGGCGGGCTGACGTCGGGCCGGTGGCCCCTGACCCGGCAACTCGCCCGCGTCTCCCCGGAGTACCTCCGGCGGTGCCGCGCCTCGGCGCTCGACTCACGCGGCGCGGCGCCTGGTTGGATCCGCCGGACGGCGATCCGCTGGACACGGACTGGGCGGTGTGGGTCCGGATCCGGTACCGCCGCTCCACGGGCACCTGCACGCACACGGCCGCTTCGACTGAGCGGCGGGCCGGTAGGCGCACGGCGGGCGCGCGCCCGTGACCAATCGCATACAGGATCAGTAGCCGTCCGGTAGCGGACCGTCAGTGCTTGCCCCTAGGCTTGTGCGCATGTCCCCCGATTCCGTGACCCCTGGTTCCGTGCGGTCTGCTGCCGAGCTCAACGAGCAGATCCGGGCCCTCTGGCTGCGTGCGGGCGGCACCCTCTCGACCCAGGAGCGCGCTGAGTACGAGCTGTTGGTGGTCGAGTGGGCGGCCGCGATCCGCGGAGACGTCATCGAGGCGGCCTGACGCCGACGTTCCGGGCGCCCACCCGCCCGTAAGACCCACCCCGTGGAGCGTGGCGCGCCACATCGATCACCCTAGGCCCGCAGCCGCGCCGGCACCGCCTCCTCGACGGCATAGGCCCGCTCCTCCGGCAACAGCCCCGCGGCCCGCTCCAGTGCGCCCGCACGGACCAGCCCGTGGATCTCCGTGGCGAGCGGCGTCACGTCCTCGATGCCCACGATCCACTCGTCCGCGTACCGCGCCGCCGCCTCCCCCGCGAGACCCAACTGCAGCGACCGGTACGGCAGCGGATCCAAGCGCAGATCGCGCTCGGGATCCCACTGCACGCGCGCGGGCGCCTGCTTCAGCTGCCGCTTCCAGGCGACCCGGTCGCCGTGCAGGTCGGCCACGAAGTGCGACAGACACGCGTTGCGCAGCGCCCAGACGAAGCCCTCCCGGCTGATCTCGATGGCGAGGACGGTCTCCTGGCCCTCCTTCGTGCCCCAGCCGCAGCGGTACATCATCCAGAGGAACGACGGCTTGATCCACGTCATCCGGTCCCGCTTCCACGACGCCGGGAAGCGACCGTCGCGGGCGGCGGCACGGCCGATCTCGGGCCGGTACGCCTGGTAGACGGTGATCGTGGACTCCGTATGGCGGGCACGTACACGGAACGTGGGCTCTTGCTGGGTCACAGGGACTGACTGATCGTTCACAGGAACAGCCTCGGGGCCCACAACCGGTCACAGCCACCGAATATCGCCGCGTCCCTCTTGGCGGCGCCCGCCCGATGCCCAACACTGAGCCGATGACGCAGCGTGTGGAGCTCGCCACCGTGATGGACCGGCTGGCAGTGGACGAACTGATCACCGACTACGCGGTGGCGGTGGACGACGGCGACTGGGAGGCGTATCGGGGACTGTTCACATCCGACGGGCGGGCGGACTACCGCTCGGCCGGCGGCATCGAGGGGGATGCGGGGAAGGTCGCCGCATGGCTCGAGGAGAGCATGCGGCTGTTGGCGATGCGCCAGCATCTGATCGTCAACCGCCGGCTCCGCTTCGGGACCCTGGAGCAGGACACCGGCGACACGGCCCGCGTACAGGCCGACTACATCAATCCCATGCGCCTCGCAGCGGACGCCGACGGGGCCGCCGGCGGTTCGACCGCCCCCGACTTCGTGTGCGGCGGCCGGTACGCCTTCGGGTTGCAGCGCACGTACGACGGCTGGCGGCTGCGCGAGGTGATCGTGCAGGAGAAGTGGCGCCGCCTGCCGAGTCCGCACCCCGATCCTATGATCAACTGAGCGGACGCCCCCTGTCCCGGGGTCCTCCGCTGTGCGCACACTGGAGACACCCGGGGTAGGAGGCGCCGTATGAAGACGTTCGGCCACTGGCTCGCCTCTCCGTGGCGGCGCTCGACCGTCGCCGCGCTGGCGGGCGCCCTGCCTGTGCTCGCGTTTCCGGAGCCGTCCCTGTGGTGGTGCGCCTACGTCGCCCTCGTCCCCTGGATCCTGCTCGTCCGCTCGGCACCGACCTGGAAGCGGGCGGCGTACGACGGGTGGTCCGGCGGGTTCGGCTTCATGCTGGCGATGCATCACTGGCTACTGCCGAACCTGCACGTCTTCACGTTCGTCATCGCCGCGCTGCTGGGCGCGCTGTGGGCCCCATGGGGCCTGCTGGTGCGCCGCTGCCTCGCCGGAACGCCCTCCCGCGTCCGGATCGCGGGCGCTCTCCTCGTCCTGCCGTCGGGCTGGCTCGCCGTCGAGCTGGTCCGCTCCTGGCAGGGGCTCGGCGGGCCCTGGGGCGTACTCGGGTCCACCCAGTGGCAGGTGGAACCCGCGCTGCGGCTGGCCTCGGTGGGCGGTGTGTGGCTGCTGAGCTTCCTGGTGGTTGCTGTCAACGTGGCGGTCGCCGTTCTCGTGGCGGTGCGCGCGTCGCGGGTGCCGGCCGTGGCCTGCCTCGTCGCCACGGCGGCCGTGACCTCGGCGGCCTGGGTGTGGTCACCGCCTCCCGACACCGACGACCGGGTCAGGATCGCGGTCGTCCAGCCGGGCGTCGTGACCGGCGGCAACCCCCGTTTCGAACGCGAGGAGCAGCTGACCCGGCGGCTCGTCGGCCAGGACGTCGACCTGATCGTCTGGGGCGAGAGCAGCGTCGGCTTCGACCTGAGCCGACGGCCCGACCTCGCTGAACGGATCGCGGCGCTCTCCCGCGAGACCGGCGCCGAGATCCTGGTCAACGTGGACGCCCGGCGCTCCGACAAGCCCGGCATCTACAAGAGCTCGATCCTCGTCGGACCCGACGGCCTCACCGGCGACCGCTACGACAAGATGCGGCTCGTGCCCTTCGGCGAGTACATCCCGGCCCGCTCCCTGCTCGGCTGGGCTACCTCCGTCGGCGAGGCCGCGGGCGAGGACCGCAGGAAGGGCTCCGAGCAGGTCGTGATGAACGTCGGGGACGGGCTGCGCATCGGGCCGATGGTGTGCTTCGAGACCGCCTTCCCCGACATGACCCGCCATCTCACCGAGGACGGCGCCGACGTACTGATCGGCCAGTCCGCCACCTCGACCTTCCAACAGAGCTGGGCGCCCGAGCAGCACGCCTCGCTGGCCGCGCTGCGCGCCGCCGAGACGGGCCGCCCGATGGTGCACGCGACGCTGACGGGCGTGACCGCCGTCTACAGCGCCAGTGGACAGCGCATCGGCCCGTGGCTCGGCACCGACGCCGTCACCGCCCAGGTGTACGACGTACCGCTGGCGCACGGCACCACCCCGTACGTCCAGTACGGCGACTGGACCGTGAAGGCGTCGCTGCTGATCCTCGTCGCGTGGGCCGCCGCAGAGGGCGTACGGTCGCTGCGGGTCAGGCCGCCTGCCCCCGCACCGTCCGTACCACGCGCTCGCACAGTTCGTGAGTCGCCAGCGCGTCCCGGGCGCTGAGCACCTTGCCCGCGCGTACGGCGTCGAGGAAGGCGAGCACGGCCTGCTCGATGCCGCGCTGCCGGGCCACCGGCACCCAGTCGCCGCGCCGCCGCACGCTCGGCTGGCCCTTGTGGTCGATCACCTCGGCGAGGTTGACCACCTGACGCTTGGTGTCCTGACCGGACACCTCCAGGATCTCCTCCGCCGATCCGCTCAGCCGGTTCATCACGCCGAGCGCGGTGAAGCCGTCCCCGGCGAGCTGGAGCACGACGTGGTGCAGCAGGCCGTCGACGACGCGGGCGCGCACGGTGACGTCGTCGACCGGGCCGGGCGCCAGGAAGCGCAGGGTGTCCACGACGTGGATGAAGTCGTCGAGGATCATCGTGCGCGGCTCCTCCGGGAGCCCGATCCGGTTCTTCTGCATCAGGATCAGCTCGCGCGGGTGCTCGGCGCACTGCGCGTACCCGGGGGCGTAGCGCCGGTTGAAGCCGACGGCGAGGCTCACGTTCCGTTCCTCGGCGAGCGCCACCAGCTGTTCGGAGTCGGCGAGTTCGTAGGCGAGCGGCTTGTCGACGTACGTGGGGACGCCCGCCTCGAGCAGCCTGCCGACGATCTCGGGGTGCACGGCGGTGGGTGCGTGTACGAAGGCGGCGTCGAGGTCCTGGGCGAGCAGGGAGTCGAGGCCTGCGTGGCGCTGCCCGTCGGGGAGGTGGAGGCTGTCGGCGACCCGGGTGAGCGTGGTGGGCGTGCGGGTCTGCAGGTGCAGCTCGACGCCCGGACGGCCGCCCAGCACCGGCAGATACGCCTTCTGCGCGATGTCACCGAGTCCGATGCAGCCGACCTTCACTGGGTCTCCTCTAGCGGTTGCCTGCCGGGGTCACCCCGGAAGCATACGGCTGCTGCGGCGGCCGCCAGTCGGCGATTCCGTCGAAGCCGCGCAGGAAGAGGGCGGGTCCGGCCTTGGACAACGCGGCGACCGCGGTGTTGCGTACGGCCATCAGCGCGCGGTTGCTCATCATGTTGAGGCGGCCGACCTTGACGGCCTGGCGGGCGATGGCCGTCGTACGCGGCAGTCTGGCCGCCGAATAGGCGGCGAGGTCCTCACGGTGCGCGAGCACGATCGCGTCCTCGATGGCCTGGTTGCCGCCCTGCCCGAGCGTCGGGGGCATGGCGTGCGCGGCGTCGCCGACGAGGGCGACCCGGCCTCGGTGGTAGGCGGGCAGCGGCTCGGCGATGTGGTGGACGTCGTGGCGCCGGACGTCCTCGGGGCGGGCGGCGGCGAGGACCGCCGGGATCGGGTCGTGCCAGTCGCCGTAGCGGCGGACGAGTTCGGCCTTCTCGTCGTCGGGCGCGTGCTGCCCCGCGGGGGCCGTGGCGGCGGCGTAGGCGTAGACCCGGCCGTCCTGCAGCGGGTGCGTGCCCCAGATGCGGCCCCGGCCCCACGTCTCGTGTGAGGCGAACTCGGCGCCGGGGACCGGGATCACGACCCGCCAGGTGGTGAACCCCGAATACACAGGACCGGGGTGCTCCGGAAACAGCGCACGGCGTACGGCGGACCGGATGCCGTCCGCGGCCACCACGAGGTCGGCCTCCAGCTCGCCGTCGGGCGTGCTCACGCGGGCCGGGCGGTCGGCGGCGCCCGGGTCGACGAGGGTCGCCGCGGCGGACGTGCGGACGGCCCCCGGCGGGAGCTGTGCGGCCAGGCTGTGGATGAGGGTGGCCCGGTGGAGCAGGACGAGCGGGCCGCCGAAGCGCTCGGCCGCAGCGGCGGCGTCGGAGCGTGCGAGCCAGCGCCCGCCCGGGGTGCGCAGTCCTCCGTCGCCCTCCCAGGCGGACAGGTCACGGATCTCGTCGCCGAGGCCGATGACGTCCAGCGCGCGCAGGGAGTTGGGCGCCAGGGAGATCGCCGCGCCGACCGGTTCCAGCGAGCGGGCCCGCTCCAGCACGGTGACCTGCCAGCCGCTCTGGTGCAGGGCCGCGGCCGCCGTCAGGCCTCCGATCCCGCCGCCGATCACGACCGCGTGCCTCGACTGTGCCATGGGTCCTCCCGGCCTCTCGATCCTGCTCACTACAGCTGTAGTGAGCCGATGCGTCGACTGTACTACAGGGGTAGTGAGAGGGATAGGTTGACCTCCATGTCCGCACGCGCCACCCCCAGCGCCTCGCGCGCCGACCTCCTCGCCGACACCGCCCTCGCCCTGCTCGCCGAGCGCGGGATGCGCGGGCTCACCCATCGGGCGGTCGACGAGGCGGCCGGCCTCCCCCAGGGCTCGACCTCCAATCTCGCGCGCACCCGGCAGGCGCTCCTGGAGCTGGCCGTGCGCCGCCTCGCCGAGCGTGAGGCGCGGGTACTGGCCCTGCACGAGATGCCGGACCCGCGGGGCGGTTCGGCCGCGCTGGTCGACGCGCTGGCCCTGGCGACGCACCGCGCCCTGACCCGCAACCGCGAACTGACGCTCGCCCGCTACGAACTCGCCCTCGAAGCGACCCGCCGCCCCGGACTGCGCGCCTACTTCGACGCGGCCGGCGCCCGCTTCCGGGACCAGCTCGCCGCACTCGTGACTGCCATGGGCTCGACGGATCCGGCGCGGCACGTGCTGTCGCTGGTCGCCTGGGCGGACGGGCTGATGTTCAGCTGCGTGGCCGGGTCCTTCCACGCGGAGGTGCCGAGCCTGGAGGAGGTGCGGGCAGGGCTGAGGGAGTTGCTGGACGGCATGCTCGGCGGCGCTCCCGAGGACGCGAAAACCCCTGGAGACCTCGGGTGAGTTGGGTCAGGATGCGGGTATGACCACTGAACGCCGTGAACCCGCCACCAACGCCGACGAACGCACCATGCTGGAGGGCTGGCTGGAGTACCACCGGCAGACCCTGGCGTGGAAGTGCGAGGGCCTGACCGACGCCCAGCTCAGGACCGCCCCGGTGGAGCCGTCCGAGCTGTCCCTGATGGGGCTGGTGCGGCACATGGCGGAAGTGGAGAGGAGCTGGTTCCGCAGGGTGCTGGTGAACGACGATGCGGGGCCGATCTGGTTCAGTGACGCCGACCCGGACGGCGAGTTCCACCTCACCGAGGCGGACACCTGGGAGGAGGCGTACGGCACCTGGCAGGCGGAGATCGAGGTCGCCCGGCGCAACGCGGCCCGCTTCGGTCCGGACGACATCTCCGAGGGCAAGCATCGGCGCACCGGCGAGCGCTACAACCTGCGCTGGATCTACACGCACATGATCGAGGAGTACGCGCGCCACAACGGCCACGCCGATCTGATCCGCGAGCGCGTCGATGGCTCCACGGGAGACTGACGTCAGCCCCGGGGGCTCCGACCCCGCCGTACGGGGCCGGGGATCACCCGTGCGGGGCATCCTCCGCTTGTCCACTGTCCAAAGGCCGTCGGACCCAGCAGAGTTGCGCGCGTGCATCGAACGACGACCACCGCAGCGCTCCTGGTCACCGTGGCAGTCTCGGCCCTCTCCGGCTGTGTGACGGTCCAGCGTCCGCCCGCCTCCGGCCCGGCGGCGGTACCGTCCCAGCCGCCGGCGCCCCGCCCGGACGACCCTCCCCGCTCGGACGACCGGGCGCAGCCGCAGGTCGTGCAGGCGCCGGCCCGCGAGGCCCTGGAGATGATCGGCCCGTCCCGCCGACCACAACCGGCCGCGACGACACCGCGCAGCGCCGCCCCCTCGGCCGCGGCACCGGTGCGCAAGCAGCCGCCTGGGCGCTCGCACTCCCGACCGGCCCACCCCGAACCCCGGCGACCCGAGGCCCGACGTCCCGAGGCCCGGCGTCCCCCTCAGCCGCGCGTCGAGGTCCCCGACGTGCCGAAGTCGATCCCGGGGAACCAGCAGGACGTCTGTGCCCTCGGCAAGCGGTACGGCGGCTGGCGCGCGGACAGTCCCGAGGCGGTCATCTGCCGGCAGACGTACGGGCGTTGACGCGACGGACGTGAACCCTCAGGGCCGCTGTCGCGGCGGCCCCCACCCTCCCCCTCCGGAGGAGTCCCCCTCCCCCAGCCGCAGCTCCAGCCGGATGATCGCCGCCCGCACCCCGTCCCCGTACCGGTCGTCGCCCAGCGCCTCGGCCGCCCCCCGCGCCCGGCGCAGATGCGTGCGGGCGGCCCCCGCGCGGCCGAGCTTCACATAGTCGGCGGCCAGATTCAGATGCAGGGAGGGATACAGCGCCCGCACCGCGAGCGCCCCCTCGTGCTCGGCGAGCCGGTCGTCCGTCAGTTCCTCGGCGGCCGTCAGCGCCCTGAGGTCCCAGGCGAGTTCGTCCGAGGGGTCGTCCTGGGTGTCGGCCAGGTAGTGCGCGAGGGTGCAGCGGTGCAGCGGGTCGCCGTCCTCGCCGATCTCCGCCCACAGGTCCAGGAACCGGTGCCGGGCCTCCTCGCGGTCCCCCGCGTGATGCAGGATGGCGACCTGCCCGATCCGCGTCAGCACGGCGTCCGCGGCCGTCTGCCCCTGTCGTTCGGCCACGGTGTCCTCCGCGCACTCGTCGGCTGTCCCTGCCGACGCTAATACCACCGGCGGACAATCCCGGTCAGGCGGCACCGGGCCGGTTCGACGGTGAACCGGCCCGGCGGTGGTACATCAGCCCAGGTTCGGGATGCGCCAGTCGATCGGCTCGTGGCCCTGCCGCGCGACCGCCTCGTTGATCTGCGTGAACGGACGCGAGCCGAAGAACCTCTTCGCCGACAGCGGGGAGGGGTGTGCGCCCTTGACCACCACGTGCCGTGTCTCGTCGATAAGCGGGAGCTTCTTCTGCGCGTAGTTGCCCCACAGCACGAAGACCGCCGGGTCGGGCCGGTCGGCCACCGCGCGGATCACCGCGTCGGTGAACTTCTCCCAGCCGCGGCCCTTGTGCGAGTTGGCCTCGCCGCCCCGGACCGTGAGCACCGCGTTGAGCAGCAGGACGCCCTGCCGCGCCCAGGGCATCAGATAGCCGTTGTCCGGGACGGGCAGGCCGAGCTCCTCCTGCATCTCCTTGTAGATGTTGCGCAGGGACGGCGGGGTCTTCACCCCGGGACGCACCGAGAAGCACAGGCCGTGGCCCTGGCCCTCGCCGTGGTACGGGTCCTGGCCGAGGACGAGGACCTTCACCTGCTCGTACGGCGTGGCGTCCAGCGCGGCGAAGACCTCCTCGCGCGGAGGGTAGACGGGCCCCTTCGCCCGCTCCTCCTCGACGAACTCCGTCAGCTCCTTGAAATAGGGCTGCTGGAGCTCGTTGCCCAGGACCCCGCGCCAGGACTCGGGCAGCATGGCGATGTCGGTCACGTCGACTTCCTTACGGTGTGCGGTCACGTCCAGGCCAGAACCTACAGGCGACCACTGACAATCACCGCCGCGGACGACGAAACCGGCTCTACCAGCTCGTCTTCCGGTACAGCTCCCACATCATCATGATCGTCGACGGGTCCAGCGCCCGCTCGCCGCCCGAGATGTCCACACTGGTGGCCACGTACTGCTTGCCCTGCCACAGCGGCAGCAGCCGCGCGTCGTCGACGAGGATCTGCTGGGCCTCCTCGAAGTCCCGCACCACGTTGGCGCGGTCGCTCTCACCGCGCGACCGGGGCAGCAGCACACCGGTGATCTCGGGCGCCGGATAGGGGGTGCCGAGCGCGTTCTCCTCGCCCACGAACGGGGCGATGAAGTTCTCCGCGTCAGGGAAGTCGGGGAACCAGCCGCGCCCGAACACCGGGTACTCGCCCTTCTGGTAGCCCTCGACGTACGTCTTCCAGGGGCGGCTCTTCAGAGTGATCGTGAAGAGACCGGAGCCCTCGAGCTGGCGCTTGAGCTCCTTGAACTGCAGGGCCGTCTCGGAGCCGTAGCGGTCGGTCGTGTACCAGAGGGTCAGCGGGACGCGCTTGGTGATGCCCGCCTCGGCGAGGATCTGTCGAGCCTTGGAGGTGCTGGGGTCGCCGTAGTCGTCGAAGAAGCCGGTGGTGTGGCCGGTCAGCCCCTTGGGGACCATGGAGTACAGCGGGTCCACGGTGTCCTTGTAGACCTTGTGCGCGATCGCCGCCCGGTCGACTACCTGGGCGATCGCCCTGCGTACGGCCGCCTTGCTCGCCCACGGGTCCTTCGGGTTGAACACCAGGTAGCTGATGTCGGTGCCGGCGCCCTCGACGAGCTGGAGGTCCTCGTAGGTGTTCTTGCTCTCCAAGGCGACGATGTCGTCGGCGGCGAGGCCGCGGTAGGTCGCGTCGATCTGCTTGCCCTGGAGCGCCTTGACCATGGCGCCGGAGTCCTGGAAGTAGCGGATGGTCACCGCATCGTTTCTTCGCTTCGCGAAGCCCTCGTAGCGGTCGTTCCCGACGAGTTCGGCCTTCTGGCCCTCCTCGTACGACGACAGCGCGTACGGACCGGACCCCGACACCTTGCCGTCCTTGCGGAGGGATCCGGCCGGGTAGTCGTCGGGGTTGACGATGGACATGGCCGGAGTGGCCAGCACGAACGGGAAGGTGGCATCGGGCTGGTTGAGGTGGAAGACGACCTCGCGCTCACCCAGCGCCTGGACGCGGTCCAGGCTGCCGAGCAGACCGACCGGGCCGCCGGGCACCGAGATGGCCTTGATCCGGTCGATCGAGTGCTTGACCGCTTTGGCGTCGAGCGCGTCCCCGTCGGAGAACCGCATGCCCTCGCGCAGCTCGCAGCGGTACGTCTGGTTGGAGGCGTCGGTGAACCCACAGCTCTCGGCGGCATCCGGCTGTGGCGTGGTCGCGCCATTGGGGTAGGCCAGAAGCGTTTGGTAAATGTTGCGGAACAGTTCCCAGGAGCCGTCCCAGGACGCGGCCGGATCGAGCGTGCTGGGGGCACTGGTGGTACCCACCACGATCGGTCCCTCGTCACCGGAGGCGTCGGAAGACAGCACGCCACAGCCGGTCACCAGGGATGATATGGACGCGATGGCCGCCACTTGCCGCAGGCATCGGTTCCGGTTGAACACGCGCACACTCCTCGATCTGCCGTACCAAGGGTCGGCAGACCATACCGCAGTGTTTCGGCCGCTGGACCTCCTTCGAAGCAACGTTCTTGATCACAAGCCCGTGACGAGGTTGTCGTCGACCTGTGCGGATCTTGTACGACTTGTACGGTGACTACGACGACACGGGCGCCGTTTCCGTCAACGAGCGCCCGTGCCGAGGTGGCGAGAATCAGCCCACGCCGGCGTTCAGGAAGATCCCGCCGTCCACGACGAGCGTCTGGCCGGTGACCCAGTCGGACTGCGTCGAGGTGAGGAACGCGGCGGCGCCGCCGATGTCGGAGGGCACGCCGAGCCGGCCCAACGGGTAGGCCGCGGCGGCCTCCTCCTCCCGGCCCTCGTACAGGGCCTTCGCGAACTGGGTCTTCACCACGGCCGGAGCGATCGCGTTGACCCGCACCTTCGGCGCGTACTCGTGCGCCAGCTGGAGGGTCAGGTTGATCATCGCGGCCTTGCTGATGCCGTACGCGCCGATGAAGGGAGAGGCGGAGACGCCCGCGACGGAGGCGATGTTGACGATCGCGCCGCCGTTGTCCTTCTGCCAGGCGTGCCAGGTCCTCTGCGCGAAGCCGAGCGCCGAGACCACGTTGGTCTCGAAGACCTTGCGCGCCACGTTCAGGTCGAGGTCGGCGATCGGCCCGAACACCGGGTTCGTCCCGGCGTTGTTGACCAGGAAGTCGACGCGGCCGAAGGCCTCCATGGTGCGCTCGACGGCGGCGGCCTGGTGGGCCTCGTCGTGGGCCTTGCCGGCGACGCCGATGACGCGGTCGGCGCCGAGCTTCTCGACGGCCTCCTTGAGGGCCTCCTCGTTGCGGCCGGTGATGCACACGCGGTCACCGCGCGCGATGAGCGCCTCGGCGACGCCGTAGCCGATGCCTCGGCTGGCGCCCGTGACGAGCGCGACCTTGCCGGAGAGTTCCACCGAAGTCATGTTCTCTGTCCCCTAGTCGAGCGGTCCGCCGGCCACGTACAGCACCTGGCCGGAGACGAAGCCGGCGGCCTCGCCCGTGAAGAAGGCGATCGCGTTGGCGATGTCCTCCGGCTCGCCGACGCGCTGTACCGGGATCTGGGTGGCGGCCGCGGCCTTGAAGTCCTCGAAGCCCATGCCGACGCGGTCGGCGGTGGCCTTGGTCATCTCGGTGGCGATGAAGCCGGGGGCGACGGCGTTGGCGGTGATGCCGAACTTGCCGAGCTCCTTGGCGAGCGTCTTGGTGAAGCCCTGCAGTCCGGCCTTGGCGGCGGAGTAGTTGACCTGGCCGCGGTTGCCGAGCGCGGAGGACGAGGAGAGGTTGACGATCCGTCCGAAGCCCGCGTCCACCATGTGCTTCTGGCAGGCCTTCGACATCAGGAAGGCGCCGCGCAGGTGCACGTTCATGACCATGTCCCAGTCGGAGACGCTCATCTTGAACAGCAGGTTGTCGCGCAGCACGCCCGCGTTGTTGACCAGGATGGTCGGCGCGCCGAGCTCCTGGGCGATGCGCGCCACGGCCGCCTCGACCTGCGCCTCGTCGGAGACGTCGCAGCCGACCGCGAGGGCCTTGCCGCCCGCCGCGGTGATCTTCTCCACGGTGTCCTTGCAGGCGGCCTCGTCGAGGTCGATCACGGCGACCGCGCGACCCTCGGCGGCCAGTCGTACGGCGGTGGCGGCGCCGATGCCGCGCGCTCCGCCGGTGACCACGGCGACCCGCTGCTCAGTGGTGGACATTGCTGTTCTCCTCGCCCTTGAGAAAGCCCTTGGGAAGGGTACGCCCATCTGGTGAGCGACCGCTTAGTACCTTCAGCAGACGTGACGCTAGAAGCCCTGGCACCCGGTGTCAACGGCAACCGGGTGCGTGTGATCCATTACCTCACCAGGAGGTCCAGCAACCGGTCCGCCTCGGCGGCCGGATCGGTGGTCAGCCCGGTGTGCACGGGCCCCGGCTGGACGATCGTCGAACGGGGCGCGATCAGCCAGCGGAAGCGCCGTCCGGCGTCGTCGCGCGCGGCCTGCCCCGCCGCCTCCCCGCCCGCGCAGACCCCTTCGACGGCACGGAGCGCGGCGCGCACGCCGGCCACGTCGGCGGCCGGGTCGAGCGCCAGCAGTCGCGCCTCGTCGAGGTGGGTACGGGCACCGACGTACGCCTGACCGCGGCAGTACACCAGCACGCCCGCGTTGATGCACTCGCCGCGCTCGACGCGCGGGACGACGCGCAGGACGGCGTACTCGAAGACGTCCCGGCCGCTCCCCTGGCCTGCCTTGATGATGTGGCGCTCGCTCACTCGGCCCCCTCGATGCGGTCGTGCACGACGGCGGCCCGCGCGAGCAACGGCCGCGCGTAGGCCCGCCGGAGGGCGTCCGGCGTGTCGAAGCCGGGCTCGTCGGCCAGCCAGGCGTCCGGGATCTCTGCGGTGACCTCGGCGAGGAGTTCCTCGGTGACCAGGGGCGCCAGTTCGGCGGCGGCCCGGGCGACGTCCGGCTCGAAGGGCTTGAGGGCGTGGTCCGAGGCGTCGTAGGGCCGGGCGGCGGAGCCTTCCACGCCGGGCCAGTTGTGGTGCCAGATCATGGTGGCGCCGTGGTCGATGAGCCACACCTCGCCCCGCCACATCAGCAGGTTGGGGTTGCGCCAGGAGCGGTCGACGTTGTTCACCAGCGCGTCGAACCAGACGATCCGCCCGGCCTCCTCGGGGCTCACCGCGAAGGAGAGGGGGTCGAAGCCGAGCGCGCCGGACAGGAAGTCCATGCCGAGGTTGGTGCCGCCGCTGGACCTCAGCAGCTCCTGCACCTGCTGGTCGGGTTCGCCGAGCCCCAGCACCGGGTCGAGGTCGATCGTCACCAGCCGGGGCATCCGGAAACCGAGTCGCCGGGCGAGTTCCCCGCAGACGACCTCCGCGACCAGCGTCTTGCGGCCCTGTCCGGCGCCGGTGAACTTCATGACGTACGTCCCGAAGTCGTCGGCCTCGACGAGCCCCGGCAGCGAGCCGCCCTCACGCAGAGGCGTGATGTAACGGGTCGCGGTGACCTCTTTCAACACTTTCCCAGGCCACCCATCTCTTCAGCCTTGCAATCCACGACCGCCATGGGAGGGGCGCAGCAGCGGGAATCGCCCGTCAACGGCCCTGAGGAGAATCTGGGGAGTATTCGACTGGCACGCGGCTCTCCCTGCTTCCCGGGCAGTCCGTCGATGGCGGTTCGCCCCTTGCTTCCGGCCTCCGGCATGAAGTGAGCATAGTAACCAAGGGTGATCGCGGGCGAGGAGTGCCCGAGCCACCCCGCCAAGGTCACGACTCTCCGGCCTCCAGCATGATCGAGGCACAGGTGTGCAGCAGCACGTGGAAGCCGTCCTTCGGTGCCGCCGCCCACTGCCAGGGTTTCGCTCCCTCGGCGCGCGGCGGGATGATGTCGCAACTCGCCTCCCGCCTCGGCCACGAGTGCGAGGAGGTGCACGACGGCGACACGATCACGCTGCTGCTCGCCGGCGGCTCCTGCGCCATGGCCCACGACGCCACGACCCTGTACCTGGACATCTTGGCCGTCAGCACGTGGCTCATGGCCGGGGGCCCGTTCGAGCCGTCAGGGCGTGAGTGGTTCGACCCGGCGGTCCGCAGGGAACCCCACCCGGCGGGCGAACTCCGCGATCCCGGCCGGCTGGGCGGCACCGGGCGAGATCAGCGCCACCCGGGTGGCGAAGGTGATGCGTCAGCGGCTGGTGTCGAGGCCACCGCGCTGCAGCGGCGACCGTACGGTCGCGCAACACGGTCTTGGCCAACCGCTCGCTGTCCAGGACGAGCGCCCGGGCCGGGGTGGCGCACGCGCCCAGCCCGGTGGATGGTTGCGATCTTCGCCGGTCACCCGTTCCTATGATGGCCACATGCCCGGTCTGCGCGAGCTCGCGGAGCGCACACCGCCGCAGCGGGAACGCCACGTCGACCTGCTGCGGGCGTTCGCCATCCTGATCGTGGTGCTCGGCCACTGGATGGTCATCGTGGTCACCGGCGGTGCACGCGGACTGGATGGCTTCAGCGCGCTGGAAGTGCTGTCGTGGGGCCGCCCGATCACCTGGCTGGTGCAGGTCATGCCGGTGTTCTTCATGGTGGGCGGGTTCGCCAACGCCGCCTCGCTGACCTCGCGCACCCGTCGGGGCGGCGGCGTCCAGGACTGGCTGCTCGACCGCAGCGCGCGGCTCGTACGGCCGACGACCGCACTCCTGGTGGCGCTTGCCGCCGCCGCGCTGATCGCCCGGCTGGCGGGCGTCGATCCCACTCAGGTGGGCCGGGCGGTGTGGCTGGCCTCGATCCCGCTGTGGTTCCTGCTGGTCTACCTCATGGTGGTCTTCCTGACGCCGCTGATGCACCGCCTGCACCGGCGGGCGGGGCCGGCCGTGCCGCTGGTCCTGGTGGGGCTGGTCGCCGCCGGGGACGTGGCGCGGCTGGCGTTCGACGCGCCGACGCTGCAGCTGGGCAACTACCTGTTCGCCTGGCTGGCGGTGCACCAGATCGGCTTCGCCTGGCAGGACGGGACGCTCCCGGTCCGGCCCAAGGTGGCCGTGCCGTTGCTGATGGGCGGTGCCGCGGTGGCGGTGCTGCTCACGGTGGCCGGTCCCTACCCGGTCAGCATGGTCGACTATGCCGGCATGCGGCTCCGCAACCTCTCGCCGCCGACGCTCGCGCTGCTGGCGTTGGCCACGGCTCAGCTGGGGCTGGTACTGCTGCTGCGCGACGCGGGCGAGCGGCGGCTGCGACGGATCCGGCCGTGGATGGCCGTGATCGCCGTGAACTCGGTGATCCTGACCGTGCTGCTGTGGCACATGAGCGCGTTCGTGCTCGTCGCCGTGGCCGTGTACGGCTCCGGCCTGTTCCCGCTCCCGCAACCCCCCGCGAGCACGGGAGCGTGGCTGCTGTGGAAGCTGCCGTGGCTGGCCGTGCTCTTCCTCGTGCTCGGCGCGCTCGTGGCGGTCTTCGGCCGGATCGAACGGCGCGGCCTGCGGCGCGGCGCCGCGACGTCGCGCAGTTGGTGGACGCCGAGGGCGCTCGGCCGGCCCAGGCCGCGCGCCACCGCGACCACCGTCGGCTACGCCGCCTGCGTGCTGGGCCTGCTCGGGGTGGCCGACGCCGGTCCCGCCGACCATGGCCCGTTCGGGCTGCCGACCGGAGCCCTGGCCGGCTTCCTGGCCGGCGCGGCCCTGCTCCGCTCGGCCCGCGCGGCAGCCGGCCCCCGGGGCGGCTGAGCAGCTGCGCGTGCAGCGGGCGACGGGACCGGCCTGCGCCTGGTGGCGCCCCTGTGGGCAGTGCGAGAGGCTGGGAGAGCAGGGCGCCGGGCCGTTGCCCGCGTCGACGCCGTGGCGAGGAGAGAGCAGCGTGTCGCCCAGGCCGGTCGTGGTGGGAGTTGACGGCTCCCCCTCCGCGCTGGCCGCCGTGGAGGCCGCGGCACAAGAGGCCCGGATGAGGGGAGTCAAGCTGCACGTCGTGCATGCCTTTGTCTGGCCCGCCATGCATGTTCCGCTCGGCGGCTCGCCTCTGGGCCCGCCCGCGGGAGCCGTGCGGGAATCCGTCGAGCATCTGCTCGCCGAAGCCGTCGAACGAGCCCTTGCTGCCGCGCCCGGGGTGCTGGCCGACCAGGCGGTCATCGCGGGAGAAGCGGTTACAGCCCTGGAAGCGGAGTCGAGGGCGGCGCAGTTGATCGTGGTGGGCCATCGCGGCTCGGGCGGTTTCGCGGGGCTGCTGCTGGGATCGACGTCGGTCCATCTGGCCGCTCACAGCCACTGCCCGGTGATGGTGGTACGGGACCGGATGGCGGTTGACGGGCCGGTGCTGGTCGCGGTGGACGGTACACCCCAGAGCCGTGGGGCGATCGCGTGCGCCTTCGAGGAGGCTTCGCTGCGAGGCGCGGACCTGGTGGCGCTGCACGTATGGGGGACGTGGAGCGACCACGGTGACACCCGCCCGGCGGAACTGGTGGACCTGACCGGTGACGTGGAGACGCTTCAGGCACACGAGGAGCGACTCCTGGACGAAACCCTGTCCGGGCACCGGGAGGAGCACCCTGAAGTGACCGTGCATACCCGTGTCGTGCGAGGCCGTACGCGGCCGACGCTGATCGAGGCGAGTCGTGGCGCCCAGCTCATGGTGGTCGGTACGCGCGGACGCGGCGGATTCACCGGACTGCTCCTGGGCTCGGTCAGTCAGGCCCTGCTCCATCACGCACACTGCCCGGTCACCGTGGTGCGTTCCGACCTGATGTGACACCCGGCGCGAGCCGGAAGCCGCCCCCGTGCCGCCGGTCGGGCAGCGGGCAGAACACGGGGTCCTCATCGAAGCGCGGAGCGCACATGAAGCCGATCTCCGCATCCCGGCCGATCAGGGCGCAGCCGCGGCCGTCACCGATCAGACCGGGGTCTGCGATCGGACGGTAACCCTCTCGGCAGGTCAGTGGCTGCCAGAGCGTCCTGGGTGAGCAAGTACCCAGAACGGGTTGATCAGTTCTGCGCTGCTTGCGGCCCCGGAGTCCGCAAGGTCAGCGGTGGCGGAGCATCAGCATGGCCGCGTCGTCGTGCAGCGGGCCGCTGACGTGCTGGAGCAGGTCCTGGCGCAGCGCTCTCAGCACTGTCTCCGGATCGCGCCCCTTGAGCAGGTGAGCGCGTTCGGCGAGCGGGTAGAAACGGCCTTCGGCGTCGCGTGCCTCGGTGACCCCGTCGGTGTAGAGCAGGAGCTGGTCGCCCGGGCGGAACTCGGTGCGAAACGGCTCCGGCGGCGCCGCACCATGAGCCGCCAGACCGAGGGGAAGCGCAAAGGAGGAGGGCTCGGGCCAGGTCATGGTGCCGTCCACGCGTGTCAGCAGGGGTGCCGGGTGGCCGAAATTGAGGAAGGTGACCTCCTCGGGCCCCACTTCGGCGAGAATGGCGGTGACGAACTTCTCGGCTCCCAGCTGCCGCTCGACAGCCCGCTCCAGCCTGCAGCCCACGGCTGCCAGATCGGCTTCGTCAGGGGCCGCTTCACGGAAGGCGCCCAAGACCACGGCCGCGGTCTCCACCGCCTCCAGCCCCTTGCCCTGGACATCGCCGACGATCACCCGCACCCCGTAGGGTGAGGTGACGAGTTCGTAGAGGTCACCTCCGATGCGCGCCTCGGCAACGGCGGACATGTAGCAGACAGCCACACGCACACGCCCGGCCAGCCGGGGAACCGGTTTGAGCAACACCCGCTGCGCGGCCTCGGCTATGGAGCGAACACTGTCCAGCTCCGCCTCACGCTCCTGGCGCATGGACACGGCCAACAGGCCGGCCCCGGTGACACCGAGCACCGAGGCAATGCTCATCAAGCCGCGTGGCGTACCGAGCAGGTCGTTGTACCAGCCCAGGCCCACGCACAGCAGCAGCGCGATCCCGCCGACGCACGCGGTGCGCCGCCAACTTCCCACGAGCGGAGCGAAGGCGGGTCCCAACGAGACCAAGGGCAGGAAGACCACCGCCGGACCGACAGCGAGATCAGCCACCGTGACGGTGGCCATCATGACGAAAGGCAGCAACGTCAGCACGGTAAGGCGGCGATTCTCCGGCCCCATGCCGGCTTCCCTCTCCTCGCTCCGTGACGGCAGCAACTCACCATGTGCGGCGCACAAGATCCATGGTGACAGACAAGCCCTGTCTCCCATACCCCGGGCCAAGGCGGTGCGCGTCCGGACGTCCACGAACCCGAGGTGGATCGCAGGCGAGGTGCGCGACTTGGGTGAGCAGCTGCGGAAGGGCGCGTTGTGCCTCCGCTTCGCCGACTCGCTCGACGCGACCTGCTGTACGAGCCGGACGAGGACCCGAGCCAGGCATGGCCGAAGCTGAAGGACATGATCGACAGCGGCAAGCACCTGAACGCCGATCGCCTTCCGCAGCCCCCGAGGAGATGACCCGCACACCCAACCGCGGCGGCACAGGCAAACGGCTGTTCCCGCTCAACCACTTCATCACGGCCGACGGAGGACGGCGACTGGACGCCGGCACCGTCGACTCCCGCCAACAGGTGCTGAACCGGGCCACGCCTGCGAACGGCAACGCGGCAGGCCGGTCGACTTCGTCGCGGTGGACTACGCGACGATCGGAGACGCACGCGCAGCCGTGGCGGCATCCGTCAGCCTGGTGCCGGATGTGGTGTCAGTGCTCCTGGGGGTGGCCGGGCTCCGGCTCCTCCAGGTACTCGGGGCAGTCAGGGTTGCGGCAGGGGCCCGGGCCCCACACGGGCACGAAGACTCCCAAGGTCTTGTGCCGTCTCTTGACGGTCATCTCCAGAGGGCGCTTGCAGACCGGGCACACAAGCGTCCCCTGAGGGCCGGTCTCATGCTCGCGTTTACTCATCTTTTAACGATAGATTGCCTGATCGGAGAAGGAGACAGGTCACGTGCTCAGTCATCGTCCCGGCGATCGGAGCGCTCCTCAGGGCCGTCCCGCGCTTCCCGCTCCGCGCGCGGCGAGCTGACGGGCCCAGGGTTCTTGGTAGCCGTGTCTGGCCCTGGGGCTGCGTCCGCCTGGGCGGCGGGGGCGGGCTGGGGCGGGACGGGTCGCCGCAGACTGAGTACGACGGATGCGGCCAGCACGACGACGATGACCGCGAGACTGATCAACGAGGGGATTTCCGGGACACTGGTGCTGATCGTCTTGTGTGCCGCTTGGAGGACCAGCTTGACGCCGATGAAGCCGAGGATGACCGCCAAGCCCATGTTCAGGTAGTGGAAACGGTCCAGCAGGCCCGCAAGCAGGAAGTACAGGGCTCGCAGGCCCAGAATGGCGAACGCGTTGCTGGTGTAGACGATGAAGAGGTCGTCGCTGACGGCGAGCACAGCGGGGACACTGTCGACGGCGAAGACCAGGTCGGCTGCCTCGATCGCGGCGATCACCGCAAGAAGCGGGGTGGCGACGCGCTTGCCGGCCTCCTTGACGAAGAACTTCCTGCCCGCGTACTCGTCCCGAACCGGGATGACCTTGCGGAGCATCCGCAGGGCGAAGCTCTTGCCGGGGTCGAAGCCCTCCTCATCGCCCTTGAGGAGCTTGTAGGTGCTGTAGAAGAGCACAGCCGCGAAGGCGAACAGCACCGAAGTGAAGCGGCTGACCACGGCGACACCGAGGGTGAGGAAGATCCCGCGGAAGACAAGGGCGCCCATCACGCCGAAGAAGAGGACACGGTGCTGGTAGGCACGGGGCACCCTGAAGTAGGCGAAGATCACGGCGAAGACGAAGAGGTTGTCCACCGACAGGCTCTTCTCCAGCAGCCACGCGGTGGTGTACTCGGTGCCGGCCGTCGTGCCGAGGACCAGGAAGACGACCGCGCCGAAGACCAGAGCGAGTCCCACCCACAGGGAGCTCCAGGCGGCAGCCTCCTTGAAACCGATGACGTGTTCGGCGCGGTGGGCGAGCAGGTCCACTGCCAGCGACACCACCACCGTCGCGGCGAACGCCATCCACAGCCAGAGCGGGACCTCCAGCACGCCGGTCACCCTCTCCGCGGCCCACACCGACGCAGGCCCTCATACAGGAGTTTCCGGCATCTCACCGCGCCGGGCGACCCCGGAAACCGACGGGAGCCCAAGCCTCACGGCGCGTGAGGCTTGGGCGGTGCCGTCCCTCAATGGGGGCACCGACGGCCTTACGGCGCAGACCGGAGCTGGATGAACCCAGGAGGCACCACGAGGCCAACCGGTGGAGCCGGTGTCCACGCATCGACCAGGCGCCCGGTGGTTTGCCGTCGGCCGGCCTCTGCGAGGACGAACCACACGGCCTCCTTTTCCAGATCCCCACGGGCGACGACCACCGGGCGGTCGGCGCGCACGGTCGACTCTCAGGCCGACCGAGCCGAGCCGTATTTCGGCGAATCCTCCACGCCAGCCGGTCCCGACCACGTGGCTGTGTCACCTTCCGTGGTTGTCGCTTCGACGTGAAGTCGGGTTCGGAGGCGTCCAGGGAGGCCGCAAGACGCGCGGCGGCCGACCGGTCCGCATCACGCCCCCGGCCTCTTGGCGGTCACGCCCGGCGTCGGCCGATGGTGTGATGGATGTCCGGCAAGTGTCACCCGCTGTCAGCGAGGGGGCTGGGACGGGAGCGAGTCGGGGGTGGCGCGATCGACCTTGGCAGCGTCGGCAAGGGCCGCGGCAGCGGCTTCCGCGGCCTGCGCCGTGTCGTCGGCGGCCTGGGCAGCCATGTCGTCCGTGGGTTTCTGGCGGGTGGCCGGAGACTGGGGCAGCACCTCGCTGAAGGCGCGGGACACGCCCTGGAGTGCGGAGGTGACCTCACTGGGGATCACCCAGAAGGTGCTGCCCGGACCCTGCGCGAGTTGGGGCAGCACCTGAAGGTACTGCCAGGCGAGCAGCTTGGGGTCGGGGTCGTTGCGGTGCACGGCCTGGAACACCTCGTCGATGGCCCGGGACTGGCCCTCGGCCTGGAGGATCGCAGCGGTACGGTTACCCTCCGCGCGCAGGACGGCGGCCTGCTTGTCGCCTTCCGCGGTGAGGATCTGTGACTGGCGTTGCCCCTCGGCCCCGAGGATCGCGGCCCGCTTGTCCCGCTCGGCTCGCATCTGCTTCTGCATGGCGTCCTTGATGGACTGCGGAGGGTCGATGGCCTTGATCTCCACCCGGTTGACCCTCAGGCCCCACTTCCCGGTGGCCTCGTCCAGCACGCCACGGAGCTGGCTGTTGATGGTGTCCCGTGAGGTGAGCGTCTTTTCCAGGTCCATGGATCCCACGACATTGCGCAACGTGGTGACGGTGAGCTGCTCGACCGCCTGAAGGAAACTCGCGATCTCGTAGAAAGCCGCTCGCGGATCGGTGACCTGGAAATAAAGGACGGTGTCGATCTCGACGACCAGATTGTCCTCGGTGATGACCGGCTGCGGTTTGAAGGAGACGACCTGTTCGCGCAGGTCGATCACCGGATGAACGCGGTCGATGTACGGGATGACGAGATTGAGGCCAGGATTCAGGGTCCGGTGGTAGCGGCCGAGTCGCTCGACATTACGAGCGCGGGCCTGGGGAACGATACGGACCGCCCGCACCACGGTGAAAACCGCGAACAGCGCGACGATCAGGCCGGCAATCAAGAACGCCGAGGTTTCCATGGTTTCATTCCCGGGGGTAGACGATCGCGGTGGCGCCACTGATCTCTATGACGTCGACGGTCTTTCCAGCAGGAATCACCAGCGTCTCGTCGTAGGCGCGGGCCGTCCACTCCTCGCCGTCGATACGGACCCTGCCGCCCAGACCCGTCACCTCAGAGACGACATAGGCAGCCCTGCCGACCAGGGCATCCACGCCGAACCGCGCCACTTGGGGCCCGAGCACGTGGCGCAGCGCGATGGGGCGCACGAACAGCACGGTGACCGTAGCGACGACGGTGAAGACCAAGAACTGGAAGGGCAGCGGCAGTCCGACCGCGGCGGAACCCGCCGTGACCAACGCGGCCGCACTCAGCATTCCGAGCGCAGCGGTAAGGGTGAAGATCTCCGCCACAGCCAACACGGCTGCGATGATCAACCAGATCAGCCATAGATCCATTGCGCGCCTCTTCTGACCGGTTCGGGCGCCGAAGGGCTTGAGTCTCACCATTGGACCCGATACGGGACAGCCGCGATACCCCTGGGAAAGGAAACCTTGCCGAGCGGGCGATGGCGGTGTGGTGCAAGCGTCCCGAGCGACCCTTTCAGACCTTGGCAGCAATTTTACCCGTACGGAGAAGATCACATCTTCCGCGCAGACGAGTTGATCCGGTCTGGATCTTCCATGACGGGCCGGCGAGTTCCGCGCGTAGTACGGCGTGCTCCTCGAAGGCCGCGTCGCGCTGGATGCGCAGTTCGGCCGGGTCGTTGCAGACGTGCCAGTCCTCCAATCTCCATGATCCGGATTCGTGTCGGGGAGGGTGTTCGCGCGGAGATCCCCCTCCTGCCCGGTCGCTGGAGACGGATGGCCTACGCGCCTGGCGCCGGTCCGCTGCCCGCCCTGGCCGGCGCGGCCACGAGGTGTGGAGCACGGTGCCTTCTGCGCAAGCTCGCCCCCAATCGGTGCCCCAAGGACATTCCCCGAGGCAGAGCAGATGGCGGCCGCCCTCGATCTGCTCAGCCGCCCGAGGCCGTCAGCAGGGCAGAAAAGGCTGTCAGGGGTCAGCCTGGGGCTGCCTGCCCGGTGCGTACCAGGGCCAGCAGTTCCTCGTCCGCCAGTCCCAGCCGGCGTGCCTCTGCGATCAGGTCGTGGGCCCGCTCGGCCAGCCGCGCCCGGTCGGCCGGGGCCGTGCCGCCGGTGACCACGGCGCCCCGTCCCCGGCGCAGCTCGATCAGTCCTTCGCCGCGCAGCCGTTGGTAGCCGCGCAGCACGGTGCGCACGTTCACGCCCAGCGAGTCGGCCAGCTGCCGGGCGGCCGGCAGCCGCTCTCCGCTGTGCAGCGTCCCGGCGGCCAGCGCTCCGCGCACGTTCGCCGCGACCTGCTCGCCCAGCGACACCGGCGAGTTGGGATCGACCCGGAAGAGCACGTCACCTCCCCTGGTGCGACCGGCGCTGGTCGACAAGGGTGTTGAGCAGAGCCGCAGCGGTGTCCGCGTCACTGACCGTTACGGCGAACTCACGGCCCCCGACCAGCCGCAGCACCAGCGCCTGTCCCCACGCAGCACCACGGCAGTGGACTGGGTCCGTACCCGGTAGCCCCAACCGCCGTACTCCAGCGGCCGGATGTCACGTCGGGCGGCGGACTCGACATGCTCCAGCGGCACAAACTTACGCACTCCGGGCACGAGCAGCGACGCCACGGTCAAGCCGCGGGGATCCACGGTCACCCGCAGCGCGCCGAGCAGGACGGCCGCCAGCCCGACTGCTGCGGCGAGCTCAAGGCCACCCAGGGGGCAGGACCGCCGGGCAGGGTGTGCGGCAGCGTCGCCACGGCCACCGCCAGGGCGAGCACGGCGGCGACGAAGCCGCGCGAGACGCTGTTCCGGCTCCAGGCCGCTCGCCCCCCCCGGACGTAGTAGCTCGAGGCGCTCGCCCTGGGGGTGGGTGTCGACCGGGGATGTGTCGTCGCGCGGCAGCGCCACCGCGGTCCCCAGGGCAGCTCAGCCTCGGGTACCGCTGCATCTCCGCAGGTCCCCACCACCGGCCGGTGAACTCCGTGACGTAGGTCCCGTGGTCGTCGGCCTCGACGGACCCCGGCAGCGAGCCGCCCTCACGCAGGGGCGTGATGTAGCGGGTCGCGGTGATTTCCTTGAGCATCGCCTGATGGTTGCTGGGGGCTGTTGCCGCAGGCCGGAGGCGCCCCCGTGGGGTCGTGCCGCGCATCGACAGCGGAACGACAGCCGTGATTTATGCCCGCCCGACCTCGAACAGGTTTAGATCTCGACAGCGTCTGAACAGGCCAGGCCTTCGGACCGTACCTCCCCTCAGATCACGCAACCTGCTCGAAAGGAACGTCAGCATGACCAGCGCATCGTTCAAGCCCGCATCGGGACCTGCCCGTCGAACCGTAGTGGCGGCGGCCGGAGCAGCGGGGCTCGCCGTCGCGCTGACCGCGTGCGGAGACTCCGACGACTCATCCAGCAGCTCCGGCAGCACCGAGGCCGGCAGCGACGCGAGCAGCGGCGGTTCGGGAGCCTCCGAGAGCGCCGGGGCCGGTGGCGCATCGCTCGCCGCGACGGCCGACATTCCCGAGGGCGGCGGAAAGGTCTTCGCTGACCAGAAAGTGGTGGTCACCCAGCCGACGGCCGGCGAGTTCAAGGCGTTCTCGGCCACGTGCACCCACCAGGGCTGTGCGGTGAAGGGCATATCCGACGGTTTGATCACCTGCCCCTGTCACAACAGCAACTTCTCCATCACGGACGGCAGCGTCAAGAGCGGTCCCGCGAAGGAACCGCTGCCCGCCGTGCAGATCACCGTCAGCGGGGACTCGATCACGCTGGCGTGAGCCTCACGCCCGTCCTGTGCGGCGGGGCCGCTTGAAGCAGGCCAGCACCTCGTCCGTGGTCGCGACCGTGGCGACCAATGCGAGGGTGTGGCGGACCATCGCGGGGGTGTAGTCGGAGGGCACCCCCGCGATGGCGTCCGTCGGTACGAGGGCGGTGTAGCCGCGGTTGACGGCATCGAAGACGGCGTTGGGGATCGCCACGTTGGCGGAGACACCGGTGACGACCAGCGTGCGGCAGCCCAGGTTGCGCAGCAGCGCGTCGACCTCGGTGCCCTGGATCGGGGACAGCCCGTGCAGCCGACGTACGACGAAGTCCTCCTCGGCGACCTCGATCGGGGCCGCCACGCGCACCGCGGTGGTGCCCGACAGCTGCTGGACGGGCAGCCGTTCGGCGGCCCGGAAGAGCCGGGCGTTGCGGCTCGCGCCCCGGCCGTCCGGGCGGCGCTCGGCGATCGCGTGGATCACCTGGACGCCACTCTCGTGTGCGGCGGCGACCAGCCGGGAGACATTGGCGAGCGCGCCCGAGGATCGCGCTTCCTTGGCGAGTTCGGGCAGCGCGCCGTCCGCTCCTACGACACCCTGCTGGCACTCGACGGTGAGCAGGACGGTGGTGGCGGGATCGAGGAGCTCGCTGAGGCGTTCGTACGACGGCATGGTTCCCCCTTGTCGCCGACGGCGTGGAGCGGGCGAGACTAGCCACCATTGCGCGGGGACGGAAGACAACCCATCCTTTTCTGACGTGATGTCAGAGGATCTCCTCTGACACTTCGTGAGAGAAAGAGGGGGCCGCATGACCGTCACTCAGCGCCGGGGCCGAAAGATCATGATGACGCCCGGTGAGCTGGACGAGTTCCTCACCAGTCAGCGCACCTGCCGCGTCGCCACCGTGTCGGCCGACGGCGCTCCGCATGTGAGCACGCTGTGGTTCGCCTGGGACGGCACCTCCATGTGGCTCTACTCCGTGGTGCGCAGCAAGCGGTGGACCGATCTGCGCCGCGATCCGCGGGTCGCGATCGTGGTGGACACGGGTGAGGAGTACGACGAGCTGCAGGGCGTCGAGCTGTCCGGGACCGTGGAGTTCGTGGGCGAGATACCCCGCACCGGGGAGCTGTGCGCGGAACTGGACCTGCCCGAGACGCTGTTCGCCCGTAAGAACTTCCGGCTGGACGAGATGCCGCACGACGGCCGGCACGCCTGGGTGCGGCTGACGCCTAAGAAGATCGTCTCCTGGGACTTCCGCAAGCTGGGGTCGGTGTAGCTCACCCGACCTTGTCGGCCGCCGCCTGCAGGGCCCGCACCGCCGCCCGGATCGACGGGCGGCGGTCGGCGTCCGCGCGCCAGACGACGTACACATGGCGGCGCACCCGCTGCCGGAGCGGGACGGTGACGACCTCGGCGGGCATGGGGTGGCGGCCCAGCAGGGGCGCGACGCACACCCCCAATCCCGCTGCGACGAGCCCGAGTTGTGTGTGCGTCTCGGCGGCGCGGTGTCCGACGATCGGCTCGATGCCCTTGGAACGCAGGGTGAACATCAGCCACTCGTGGCAGAACTCGCCCTCGCCCCAGGTGATCCACTCGTCCTCGGCGAACTCGGCGAGGTCCACCTCGTCGCGGCCGGCGAGCCGGTGATCGGCCGACATCGCCACGTCTGCGGGGTCGTCCAGGATCGGCGCCTTGACCAGGCCCTCGGGCAGCGGCATCGGCTTGTTGTACCAGTCGAGTACGACCGCGACGTCGAGGTCGCCGCGGATGACGCCGGCGATGCCGCGCTCCGGTTCCAGCTCGCACGAGCGCACGCGCAGGGCCGGGTGCCGCGCGCGCAGGGCGGCGAGCGCCGTGGGGAACAGTCCGCGCGCGGCCGTCGGGAACGCGGACAGTCTCAGCTCGCCGACGACCTGCCCGCGCTGTGCCTCCAGGTCGGACTGGGCGAGTTCGACCTGCGAGAGGATGCGCGCCGCGTGCTCGGCGAGCAGACGGCCCGCGTCCGTGAGCCGCACGCCCCGCCCGTTCTTGGCGAGGAGCTGCTGGCCGACCTCCCGCTCCAGCTTGGACATCTGCTGCGAGACGGCCGACGTCGTGATGTGCAGCCCTGCGGCGGCGCCGCTGACCGAGCCGTGCCGGGCCAGGGCGTCCAAAGTGCGCAGGCGCTCCAGGTTCAACATATAAGCAATACTACGAGATACCAGGCGCCAAATCTCGATTGTGCTACGAGGTTGTGCGCGCCATCGTGGTCCGCATGAGCTCCCTCACCGCCTCCCCGACCTCGGCCGGAACCGGCTCCCGCTCCCGCTCCCGCCCCGCCCTCGACTGGCGTCTGCGCTTCGGCGTCCTCGCGCTGATCTGGGGCTTCAGCTTCCTGCTCATCAAGGTGGGCACCGAGGGCTATGCCCCCTTCCAGGTCACGCTCGGCCGCCTGGTGTTCGGTACGGCGGTGCTCGCCGCCGCGATGACCGTCAAGCGGGAACGCCTCCCGCGCGGTGCGCGCACCTGGGCGCATCTGACGGTCGCCGCGTTCCTCTTGAACGCGCTGCCCTTCTCCCTCTTCGCCTACGCCGAGTTGACGATCCCGTCCACGCTCGCGGGCATCTGCAACGCGACCTCGCCACTGTGGGGCATGGCGCTGTCCCTGGTCGCCCTCTCCGAGGACCGCCCGACCCGGGTCCGGGTCGCGGGACTCGGCCTCGGCTTCCTCGGCGTGCTGACGGTCCTCGGCGCCTGGCAGGGCTTCGACGGCCTGGACGCCACGGGCACGGTGATGGCCCTGCTGGCCTCGCTCAGCTACCCCGTCGGCTGGATCTACGTCCGCCGCACACTGGCCGGCTCCGGCCACTCGCATCTGTCGCTGACCGGGGCCCAGTTGCTGCTGGCGACCGTCCAACTGGCCGTCGTCACATCGCTGTTCACTACCCTCCCGACCCATCTCCCGGTCGTGCCGCTGCTCGCGATCGTCGCCCTGGGTGCCCTCGGCACGGGGGTCGCCATGCTCGTCCAGTACGGCATCGTCGCCGAGGTCGGCCCGACCACGGCCCAGATGGTCACCTACTTCATCCCGGTCATCGCCACGGCCGCCGGCGTCGCGATCCTCGGCGAGTCCCTGACCTGGTCGACACCGGTGGGCGCGGCGATCGTGCTGGCGGGGGCGGCGCTGACACAGGCGAGGCCTCGGCGGCAGGACGGGCCAGGCGTGGCGGACTCGGACTCCGCGCCCGTCTCCGACGCGAACGGCCGGCGTCACCCCCGCTCGGCCCCACGCCGGGGCCAGGTCCCGGACGCGGCTTCCGGACACGGCTCCCGGACGTAGCCCCAGGGCCTGTCCGGCGGATCATGTCGGAGACGCGGGGTCGATGAGCACCGTCGCTTTCCTCCAACCTGATCCGCCGGACAGGCCCTACACGTAGCTGCGAGCCGGCGCCGGCCCCACCGCGGAGGCGATCGCGTCCGCCAGCGGCCCCGTCTCCTCCACCGTCAGCGTCGAGACCGTGATCCGGATCCCGGGCGGTGCGCTCATCCGGAAGCGGGCGCCGGGTGCGACGGCCCAGCCGGCGTGCAGCAGCCTGGCGACGGCTCCGGTCTCGTCGGGCACCGGAATCCACACGTTCAGGCCGGAGCGCCCGTGGGCCTCGACACCCCGCTCGGCGAGCGCGTCGATCAGCAGATCCCGGCGCCCGCAGTACGCCGCCGCCACCGCCGACGAGTCCAGCGCCCCGTCGGCCCACAGCCGTAGCACGGCCCGTTGGGTGATCCGGCTGACCCAGCCGGGCCCGAGCCGCTGCCGTCCGCGCACGCGGTCGACGGTGACGGCGTCCCCGGTGAGGACGGCGAGCCGCAGGTCGGGCCCGTACCCCTTGGCGACCGAACGCACGAAGGCCCAGGTGCGGGCCTCCTCGGCCAGGGGACGCAGGGGCAGGTCGACGATCCCGTGGCCGTGGTCGTCCTCGATCAGCAGGGTCTCCGGATGCTCCCGCAGCACGGACCGCAGGGCACGCGCGCGCGTGGCGCCCACCGCCGCGCCGGTCGGGTTCTGCGCCCGGTCGGTGACGATCAGGGCACGGGCCCCGGCCGCCAGGGCCCGCCGTACGTCGTCGGGGAGCGGCCCCTCGTCGTCGACGCCCACCGGGGCCGTACGCAGTCCGAGCGCCGGGACGAGGTCGAGGAGGCTGCCCCAGCCGGGGTCCTCCAGGGCGACCGTGTCGCCCGGTTTGAGGTGGGCCGCGAGGATCCGCTCGATCGCGTCGAGCGACCCGGAGGCGATGGCCAGCGGCCCGTCCGGCACCCCGTCGGCAGTCAGCTCCGCCCGCGCGATCCGCGCCAACTCCGGCTCCACGGGCGCGTCTCCGTACAGGACCGGCTCTCGGTCGGCCTGCTCGGCCGCCGCAGCGAACGCCTTCGCCAGGGACGGCAGCAGCGCGGGATCCGGATTGCCGTTCGACACGTCCCGCACCCCCTCCGGCACGTCCACCCGGATGTACTCGCGCCCCGTGGTGGCCGGCTTGGGCCGAACCCGACTGCCCCGGCGCCCGGCGGTCTCGATGACCCCGCGCTCGCGCAGCGTGCGATAGGCGGCCGCGACGGTGTTGGGGTTCACGCCCAACTCGGCGGCCAATTCCCTCATGGGCGGCAGCAGTTGACCGGGCAGCAGCTCCCCGGCTCCCACCGCCTGCTCGACGCTCGCCGAAATCTCCGCTGCGCGCCGGCCGGTGATTCGATACTCTCCTAGCACAAAGCTGATTATGCACTAGTGCAATGGAGAGCGCCATGCAGGGGACCCAGCAGACGACTACGCCCGCCGCCTACACCCCAACCGACCGCACCGTCCCCACACGCTCCCCGCACCGTGCCTCGTACGACAAGGACCTGGTGCACACGATCCTCGACGAGGGCTACGTCTGCCACCTCGGCTTCGTCCGCGACGGCGCGCCGGTCGTGCTGCCCACGCTGTACGGCCGGGTCGGCGAGCGGCTCTACGTGCACGGCTCGACGGGTTCGCGCCCGCTGCGGATGACGGGGCAGGCCGACCCGGGGCTCCCGGTGTGCCTGACGGTCACACACGTCGACGCGCTGATCCTGGCCCGCTCGGCCTTCCACCACTCGATCAACTACCGGTCCGTGGTGGTGCACGGCGTCGCCCACGACGTGACCGACCCCGAGGAGAAGCTGGCCGCCCTGGACGCGCTGGTCGACCACGTCGTACCGGGCCGCGCCGCCGACTCCCGGCCGGCCAACAAGAAGGAGCTGGCCGCCACCGCCGTGATCCGCCTCGACCTCGACGAGGTCTCCGCCAAGGTCCGCACCGGCGGCGTCAACGACGAACCCGAGGACCTCACCCTCCCGCACTGGGCCGGCGTCGTCCCGCTGCGCAAGGGCTACGAAACCCCCGTAGCGGACGCCGGCTTGGTCCCCGGCACCGAGCTCCCCGACTACCTGGCGGTCCCGTGATGCTGATCCATCCCTGGGACGCGCCACGCGACGACGCCGAGTGGCAACGCTGGCTGGCCGCCCACGACTTCGGACAGCTCGCCGTCAACGGCCGGCCGGGCGAGCCGCCGTACATCCAGCCCCTGCACTTCGCCTACGACGCCGAGCGCGGCGAGGTCGTCACACATCTGGCCCGCCCGAATCCACTGTGGCACGCCCTGGAGGCGAGCCCGGACGTCCTGCTGAGCGTGGTCGACGACTACGTGTACGTACCCGGCCCCTGGCAGGCCGCGCCCGACGGCCCGTCCGAACACGGCACACCCACGAGCCTCTACGCCGCCGTCCAACTCCGTTGCCGGGCCCACCTCGTGGACGACCCGGCCGGGAAGGCCGCGCTCCTCAACCGGCAGGTCGGCCACTTCCAGCCGGAGGGCGGCTCCGCGCGGGTGGCGGTGGGCGAGCCGACGTACGGGCGGATGCTGTCCGGGATCCGCGGGCTACGGCTCGAAGTGGTCGCCGTCCGGGCGAAGTTCAAGTACGCCGGTCACCGGCCCGAGGAGGTCCAGGACCGGATCGCGGCCGGGCTGGCCGACCGGAGCGGTCCGCGCGACACGGCGGCACGCGAGCACCTGCTGCGCCGGCGCGGAGCCTGAGTGAAGGGCCCTTCCCTCGTGGAAGGGCCCCTCTGCGTCACACGAGCGCCGGCTCCTCCTCCGTCGCCGCCGCGCCCCGCGTCTCCGCGACCGCGAGCCCCGCGACCGAGCCGAGCAGGAGCAGGGTGCCGGCCACCGTGGCCGGGGTGAGCCGCTCGCCGAGCAGGGCGACGGCCAGCACCGCCGCGCTCACCGGCTCCAGCAGCATGATCACGGACACGGTGGCCGACCGTACGACGGCCGCGCCCGCGAAGTAGAGGCCGTAGGCGAGGGCCGTGGGGACGGCCGCGATGTAGGCCAACAGCCACAGGAGGCGGACCGGTTCGGCGGTGTGCGGCACCAGTCCCTCGGCCAGCGCGAGCGGCAGCAGGCACAGGCTGGTGACCGCGAACGCCCCCACGGACGTACTGGCGGTGTCCACCCCGCCGTTCCGGCCCCACCGGCGGGTGAGCAGGGTCATCACGCTGTACCCGGCCGCGGACAGCAGCGCGAGCAGGACGCCCCACGGGCGTACGGCCGCGTCCTCGCCGCCGAGCGTCAGCACCCCGAGTCCGGCGAGCGCCCCGGCGACGGCCACGGCTCCGCCGCCGCCGAGCCGCTCCCCCAGGGTCAGCCGCGCGCCGAGCGCGATGAGGACGGGCCCGGCGCCGAGCGTGACGACGGTGGCCACGGCGAGTCCGGTGGACTCCACGGCCGCGAAGTAGGCCGTCTGGAAGACGGCCAGGCCGACACCCGTGACCCCGACCCGCAGCGCCTTGCGACGCAGCGGTTCCCGTACGGCGGTCCGGGCGCCGCCCGGACGCAGGAGGCGGACGACTAGAAGCAGCACGAGCCCGGCCGCGCAGCGCCAGAAGGACAGGGCGACGGGCCCGATGTCACTGGCCCGATAGGCCAGGGAAGCGGCCGCGCCCGCGGTGCCCCAGGCGACGCCGGCGACGATCAGGTAGAGGAGGCCTCGCCCGATGGGCAGGCCGGAAGCAGTATTCGACACGCGTTCTCTCCGCAGATGCGCAAGATGCGCTGAAGTTCAGGGAGGACGCCCGCTCAGCGGGGGTCCACGGACTTCTTCTGCGGGCAGCACCGTTCCGCCCGGCGGCATGCAGGGCTCAGGGGTGTCTCTAGAACGCCCCTGGTGTCCGGAGGGCCCGCCTCAGGCGGCCGGAGGCGGAAGAACGAGTGCGTTCGTATGCATGATGCGGCAGCCTATGGGGCGGTCCCGCGCGCCGACAACTCCCTTTCGGCGCCGCCGCTCGCGACCGGATCCGGGGAGTGCTTGGCTGGCGCCGACGACTGCGCGATGAACGCGCCGGCCAGGACGACCGCTCCGCCGATGATCTGCGGTGCCGAGAGGTGCTCGCCGAGCAGGACCCAGGCGAGGACGGTCGCGATGACCGCTTCGAGGCACGCGACGACACCGGCCACCTGCGGGGAGAGCCGGCGCACCGCGAGGACGCCGGTGACGTAGGCGAGGACCGTGGCGACAAGCACGATCCAGGCCAGCAGCAGGCCGGCCGCCACCGGAGTGCCGTCCATGTCCGCGGCGCGGGCGAGCACGGCCCAGTCCATGGTCCAGGGGCGGGCGACGACGGTCAGTACGGCCGTGCCGACGAGCAGCCCGTACGCGATGACTCCGAGCGGGTCCGGCGCCTGGTCCCCGGCGTCGCTGCCCTGGTCGGACAGGACGAAGTAGCCGACCTGGCAGCAGGCGGCGCCGAGCGCGAGGAGCAGGCCGAGGGCGTCGAAGCTCAGGCCCGACCAGACCTCGACGACGCAGGCGAGGCCCCCGACCGCGAGAACCACGCCGAGCGCGGCGGCGCGCGTCACCGGCCGCCGCTGTACGAACCGCACCCAGCCGAGCACAAGGGCGGGCGCGAGGTACTCGACGAGCAGGGCGACCCCGACGGGAATCCGGGATATCGCGGCGAAGTAGCAGGCTTGGACGCCGGCCACGGCGAACAGCCCGAACCCGGCGAGCAGGGCGGGGCGGCGACGCAGCAGGGCGCGGTGGCGCCAGGCGACCGGCAGCATCACCAGGGCCGCGCCCGCGACGCGCAGCCACACCACGTGGAGCGGGTCGAGCCCCGCCTCGATCAGCGGCTTGGCCGCTACCCCGGATCCGCCGAAGGCGAGCGCGGACGCCAGTGCGAGACCGAGCCCGACGCTCCTTCCCCGGCTGCCCTGACTGCTCTCAGACGTACGCACCGGCACATGATGACAGGCGATGACATGAGCGTCATCCCTGTTGACACCTGTCTCACCGGCTGGACGGCCCTGCCTCGTCGAGGGCGCTCGTCAGGCGCGATCTCTCTCCAAACGGCTGTCGACCCGCGCGAACACCTCACGCGCGTCGATCCCCGCACGGTCCAGCACCTCGACGGCCCGCGCCTCCGGGTCCACGACGATCGCCGCGAGGAGGTCGATGCCACGGGCCGGCCCGCCGCCGCGTCGCGCGGCCCGCGCACGGGCGTACTCCATCGCGCCCGCGGCCAGCGGCGAGTAGCCCTCGGCGTGCGTCACCACGGGTACGGCCCCGGAGTCCTCGACGCTGCCCTGCCAGCGCAGGCCGTAGCCGATGCTGCGCTGGACGAGGTAGCCGAGCAGGCGGGCGAACTGTGGTTCGCCGTCGAAGACGGCCCGCGCCTCGGGGGCGGACTCCAGCAGTGAGTGCAGCAGATGGGCCGTGTCGACCTGCCGGTCCCCGTCCCTGACCGCCCGTCGCCGGGCACCGGAGACCACCGCTGCCAGTTCGGCACTCAGCCTGGCATCGTCGTCCGTGTGGGCCGGGCGCCGACTGCCGGGCTCGAGGGCCGACTGCCGGGGGATAAGGGGTTGCACATCCCCTACCCCATCAGCCCCTCCGCCTTGCCGTCATCCACGGGAGGAAGCATTTTGGCGTCCCACGGGAAGGGGACGCGACGCGCCGCGATCTCCTCCTTGCGGATGAGATCCCGCTGTTCTTCCCCGAAGGGCGCGCGCCGCCTTGTTCCGCGCCCCACACGTACCTCTCGCACGGACGACATGACCTGACGGTTCATCAGTATTGAATATTCCGGGCCCTGCGGCTACGTTCCGCGACACCGTAGCCCGACACGAAGAGGTGGTCGCATGGCCGAAGTCAGCGCGGAGGCACGGATCGGGGCGCCCGCGGAGAAGGTCTGGGACCGGCTCACCGACTGGTCCTCGTACGGCGAGTGGAACGCGACCCACACCAGCTTTCCCAAGGGCGGCCCCGAGACCCTCGCCGTTGGCGGGACGTTCCAGGAGAACATGAAGCTGATGGGGTTCCCGGCCGAGGTCGAGTGGACCATCGAGGAACTGGAGCCGGCCCGGGTGTTCGCGATCCGCGGCAAGGGCCCGATGGCCGTGACCGTCGCCACGCGCTACACCCTCACTCCCGACGGCGACGCCACGTCGGTCCGCATCGACGGCGAGTTCACCGGCGCCGCCGTCTCACTGATGGCGGGCAAGCTCAAGGACTCGGCGACGGCCGCCCTGAACGAGTCGCTGCGCAAGCTGGCCGGGCTGGTGAGCTGACGGCCGCACACAGGAAGGCGCCCCGCGGATCTCTCCACGGGGCGCCTGCCGCACGACCGACCGTCCGGCCGCCCGGCCATCAGTCCTCGTCGGCGAGGATCAGATACAGCTTCTTGCGGGCGTCGTTGATGACACCGAGCGCCTTCTCGCGCTGCTCCTTGCTGCCGGTCTTCCAGACCTGTCCGAAGGCCTCCATCAGCCCGAAACCGGCCTGCCGGATCTCACCCAGGACCTCCCAGTCGACGCCGCGCGAGGCTTCCTCCCACGGCGCGTCGGGCCCCTCGTCGGCCGCCGTGCGACCGGCGTCCGTGAGCGAGAACAGCTTCTTGCCGCCCTCACTCTCACTGGTGATCAGCCCCTCGTCCTCCAGCAACTGAAGGGTGGGGTACACCGAACCCGGGCTGGGCTTCCACGCCCCGCCGCTGCGCTCGGCGATCTCCTGGATCATCTCGTACCCGTGCATGGGCCGGTCCTTCAGCAGCGCCAGGATCGACGCGCGTACGTCACCGCGCCGCGCCCTCCCCCGCGGTCCGCCGCGGCCCCTGTGACCCCAGGGCCCCGGACCGAAGCCCGGTCCACCGAAGCCGGGACCGCCCGGCCCGAAGGGGCCGAAGGCGCCACGCCGACCCTCGAAACCACCTCGGTCCTGACGACCGGCACCACCGTGTCCACGCTCGAATCCATGGGAACGCATCGCCATCACTCCATTCCATCGTTGATCTGTCGCGATGCCTCAACGATATATCGGAACCGATCGCATGACAAGGCCCGGACACGGCGGCCGCTTGACCTGTCTCAGCGAAGATTCCGTGATTCTCAGCGAAGGTGAACGGGTGCTCGTTGGTCTCACCGAAGGTTGAGCACTTTGGCTTCCACAGCGACGGAGCGACGCAGGCTCCCCGGGAGCGAGTTGGCAGGTTCCGTTCGAGGCGGTCGACCCTGTCCGGCCGTTCCGTTGGGACAAAGACACGCCGGGCTTCGCCGGCCGGCACTACTCGGTGACCGCGCGGGATCACGTGGCCTACGAGTCGTGGCTGGGGCGGGACCGGTTGATCCTGCTCGACAGAGATCCGCAAGTGAGGGCGATATCGTCGCAGCCCTTCTGGCTCCACTGGCACAACGGCAGCAGACAGCGCCGCCACGCTCCCGACTACTTCGTCCGGCTGGCCGCGGGGCAGGCCCGGGTCGTGGACGTCCGCGCCGCGGAGGACATGGATCGGCGGACACGGGAAGCCTTCGCGGCGACCGAGCGGGCCTGTGTGGCGGTGGGCTGGGAGTTCGAGTGGGCCGACCGTCCGGATCCGGTGCTCATGGCCAACGTCCGGTGGCTGGCGCGGTATCGCCGGGCACGCTCCGGTCGGCCGGTGGCCGTGGCCGGTCGACCAGCTCGCGAACCGCCGGAAGCTCGGCGCTCGCGGTGGCCGCCCGCCGACGTTCGACAAGACCGACTACCGCGAGCGCCACGCAGTCGAATGCGGCATCAAGCGCCTCAAGAGGCACCGGGCGGTGGCTACCGGTACGACAGGCTCGCCGCCCGCTACGAAGCGTCCGTTCTCGTCGCAGGCATCAACGAGTGGCTGTGACCAGCTGTCATACGGAACCGGCCAGGACGGCGCGTGAGCGTCAGGAATTCATGGCGGCTCGGTCGGACTCACTGCGCAGAACGCAGAATTCGTTACCTTCGGGATCAGCGAGGATCGCCCAGCCTGAACCATCGGGATTCCGGTGATCGGCGACAAAGGTGGCACCGAGACCCAGCAGCCGGTCCACCTCCTGATCGCGCGAGGTCTCAGGGCGCAAACACAGATGGATCCGGTTCTTGATCGTCTTAGCCTCGGGCACCTGGCCGCAGTGCCACGCCGGCGATCCTGTGCACCCGCTCTGCAACGACATCCGCAGGTACCGTCGCCAAACAGAGATCAACTCGCTCACCAGCCGCAATGCTCAGCTCGCCAACTACAGCGCTCAGCCCCGCCAGGTGTCGGCGCCCCCGAAATCGGTCCAGCACTCCGGAATTGGCCTTGGCCCGCCTCTCCACGACCCTCCTAGCGTCAGGGCATGCGCATCCGAATCGTCGACGCCTTCACCGACCGTCCCTTCGCCGGCAACCCGGCGGGAGTCCTGCTCCTCGACGCCTTCCCGGGCGACGACTGGCTCCAGCAGGTGGCCATGGAGGTCAACCACGCCGAGACCGCGTTCGCCCACCGTCTGCCCGAGGGCGGCGAGGCCGACTGGGCGCTGCGCTGGTTCACGCCCGCCGCCGAGGTCGCGATGTGCGGCCACGCGACACTGGCCACGGCCCACGTCCTGCACAGCACCGGCGCCCACCAGGGCCCGGTGCGGTTCGCCACCCGCAGCGGTGTCCTCATCGCCACGCCCGGCGAGGACGGCTCGATCACGCTGGACTTCCCGACGGCCCCGCTCACTCCGGTCGAGGCCCCGGACGGAGTCGCCGAGGCTCTCGGGGCCGAGCCGCGCGCCGTCCTCGACACCGGTCCGAACGTCGGCGACCTGCTGCTCGAACTCGCCGACGAGAAGACGGTCCATGCCCTGGCCCCGGACCTCAAGGCCCTGGGCGCCTACTCCGAGCGCGGCATCATCGCCACCGCCCGCGCCGAGGATCCCTCACGCGGTTACGACTTCGTCTCCCGCTGCTTCTTCCCGAACATCGGGATCGACGAGGACCCGGTCACCGGCAGCGCGCACACGGCCCTCGCCCCCTACTGGTCCGAGCGCCTGGGCCGTCCCGTCCTCACCGGTCTGCAGGCCTCGCCCCGCTCCGGCCGTGTCCGCACCGAGCAGCGCGGCGACCGGACGCTGCTGAGCGGGCACGCGGTCACCGTGATCGAGGGCGACCTGCTCGTCTGAGCGGCACAGTCTGAGCGGTACAGGAGGGGCGTACGAACGCGAGAGGGGCGTACGAGATCGTCGTACGCCCCTCTCGGAAGTCCTCGCAAGTCCTCACGCCGTCGGCAGCCAGCCCACCTTCCCGGCCAGCAGCGCGTATCCGACGAACGCCCCGATGTCGAGGAGGGAGTGCGCCACCACCAGCGGTCCGACTCGGCCCCACCGGCGGTACAGGTACACGAACACCACGCCCATCACCATGTTGCCGATGAACCCGCCGATGCCCTGGTAGAGGTGGTAGGAACCGCGCAGTACGGAGCTGGCCGCCAGCGCGGTGCCCGGCGTCCAGCCCAGCTGGCCCAGCCGGCGCAGCAGATAGCCGACGACGATGACCTCTTCGAGGACCGCGTTCTGCATGGCCGAGAGGATCAGCACCGGGTACTTCCACCACACGTCGGGCAGCGCCTCCGGCACCACCGTGAGGTTGAAGCCGAGGCCGCGTGCGGCCAGGTAGAAGGCGATTCCGGTGCTGCCGATCACCGCCGCGATCGCGGCCCCGCGGCCGAGGTCGGGCCAGGGCCGAGTGCGGTCGAAGCCGAGGGTCCGCATGCCCTGCCCCTCGCGCAGCAGGAAGTGCGCGACGAGGGCCACGGGCACGAGCGCCGAGGCGATCCCGAACAGCTGCCAGGCGAGGTCGAGCCAGGGGCGGCCAGGCGCGGCCGAGGCGTTGAGGGTGGCCGCCTGGTCCTTGAGGCCCCCCGGTTTGGTGACCGATCCGACAAAGCTGATCAGGGCGGACACACCACTCGCACCGAGTGAAACCCCCAGGACGAGCAGTGTCTCGTCCCGGAGGATCCGTCGAGAGGGCCGCTCATGAGGAAAAGACTCAGCCACCGGGCCCGCCTCCGACCGCACACCTGCCTCCAGCATCACCGTGATGGGACGTCACAGCTTGCCCGATCGGTGTGGGTCGGGCGACAGCGACCCCCACGCACGCCGCCATACGGTGGCCAGGGTCACGGCCTTCGGCCGGCCCGCGCGGCCCTCAGCCCAGCGGCACCGGCTCCAGCAGCCCCACCGGCCACATGTGCACCGGTTCGCCCTTGTGCATCAGCTCGCGGTACCTCCGGGTCGTGGCGGCCAGCGCGGCCTCCCTCGAGAGCCCCGTCTCCAGCGCCCGGTGGAAGGTCGCCGCCTGCCAGGACGCGCCGTTGACCCGGCGCCGGCACCGCTCCTCGATCACGCCGAGGTAAAGATCCCGGTCGGCGGGCTCCACGCCCCACGCGTCGAGGCCGGCCTCCGCGAGCGGCAGCAGTTCGTCGCGTACGAGGCTGACCGCGTCGACCTCCGCCGTGCCGCCGTATCGTCCGCGTCGGGGCCAGGTGAGGCGGGCGTCGATGCCGTGCCGGCACGCGGCGTCGAAGTTGGCGGCGGCCGCCTCGAACGGCAGCCTGCTCCACACCGGCCGCGACTCCTCGGCGAGGGCGCGGACGACGCCGTAGAAGAAGGCCGCGTTGGCGATGACGTCCGTGATGGTGGGGCCCGCCGGCAGCACGCGATTCTCCACGCGCAGGTGCGGGACGCCGTCGGCGATGCCGTAGACCGGACGGTTCCAGCGGTAGACGGTGCCGTTGTGCAGGACGAGCTCGGCGAGTTTGGGGACGCCGCCCGCGTCGAGGACTTCCAGCGGATCCTCGTCGTCGCAGATGGGCAGCAGGGCCGGGTAGTAGCGCAGGTTCTCCTCGAACAGGTCGTACGCGGAGGAGATCCACCGCTCTCCGAACCAGGTGCGCGGCCGCACTCCCTGGGCCTGGAGCTCGGGCGGGCGGGTGTCGGTCGACTGCTGGAACAGCGGCGGGCGGGACTCGCGCCACAGCTCGCGGCCGAACAGGAACGGCGAGTTGGCGCCCACCGCGACCTGGGCGGCGGCGACGGCCTGCGCGGCGTTCCACACGTCCGCGAAGCGACCCGGCGTGACCTGGAGGTGCAGTTGCACCGACGTGCAGGCGGCTTCGGGCGCGATCGACTTCGAGGTGCAGCTGAGGCGCTCCACCCCGTCGATCTCCAGGGCGAAGTCCTCGCCGCGGGCGGCCACGATCTGCTCGTTGAGCAACGCGTAACGGTCGACGTCGGAGAGGTTGGAGGAGACCAGGTCGTCGCGGTCGAGCGTCGGCAAAATGCCGATCATCACGATTCCCGCGTCGAGCTCACCGGCTTTCCGGTCGGCATATGCCAGGGAGGTGCGGAGTTCCTCGGCAAGCCGGTCGAATACGCGGCCACCCAGCCGATGTGGGGCTATGTTGACTTCCAGGTTGAACATGGCGAGTTCTGTTTGAAAATCTCGGCTCGCGATCCGCTCCAGCACTTGGGCATTCAGCATTTTAGGCATGCCGTCGGCACCGATGAGATTCAATTCGATCTCCAGTCCCATCAGGTTCTTCGGGCGATCGAACCGCTTCTCCGCCAGGAGTCGCTCCAGGCCCGTCAGGCACCGCCGAAGCTTGTCGCGGTAGTGCTGGCGGTCGGACAGGTCGAACGGCGCCGCCACGACCTTCTCCCCCATCGAAGCGTCCCTCCTCGCGATGGGCAGGCCGATGTGCCGGCCGCCGGTGTCGGGGTCAGGTGGGATGATGCCCAGCCCCGACGATCGATAACGTCACGCGCGGGGCCGATGCCCGCTACGCTGTCGAGGTGACCGGCGGCACATTCACCGGGCATGGTGCACTGTGCAGTTTCGAGTGCCCGAAGGGACTCGTGAAAAACGCCGACGAGAATGGGCCGACCGCTCGTCAGGGATTTTCCGAGGTCATCGCCGCGCGGTCGACCCGTAATCGGGATGATCCCCGCGAATCGCCGACCGAATGAACCCTTGCTCTACCCGTCGGAAACGGCTAGACGAAACACTGTCTGAACATATGTCGTATAAACTCCGCGAACAAGGCAGAAGGCTGGCGCCCGCGGCCCTCGGTGCTGCCGTCAGGTGACGTACGGCAGACCTCTTCCGCATCCCTCGCCATCGGACCACGGCCCCCGCCTCTCTGACCCCGTGAGCTGACAGCGTCGTCCGCCCCCAGCCCCGCCCTCGCGCCACCGTGCCTGTCGAACGAGAGAGGCGACCCACCATGCCCCTGCATGTCCCCCCGGCTCCCGCGCCCGCACTTCGCTCCGTCCTCACCGCCCTGGGTTCTCCCACCGCCGTCCGCGAGGCCCGAACTCCCTCCTTGCTGCACGCTCAGGGACCCGCCACGCCCGAGCTACCGCTGCCCGTGCACGTCCTGGACGGGGTCGACGCCGCGGGTGTACCCGCCACCCGGCTGGCCGGCTGGCGCTTCCTGATCCGCTGCGCCGACCGCGCGGTGGCCGCGGCGGAGACCATGCTGACCCCCGACGGCTGGGCGTTCTCCCGGTTCTTCGAGGGCCCCTACGTCGCCTCGACCGAGCGCGCGCTGCGCCAGGCCGAGACCATCACGCAGCCCTACCAGCCGCGCCTGCTGTCGATCCCCGGCCTCTACATGCTCACGCTCTGGCTGCACGGCGACTGCACCGCGGACGGCGCCACCGGCCACCCCGCCGGCACCGACCTGCTCGTCCCGCTGGCGCCCGCGCCACCCGGCATCGCCGCCCACCGTCCACACCGGGTCGCCGAGTTGCTGCCGGTGCTGACTCATCGGGTGACTCCGGCGCCGCTGCTGGGTTCGCCCGCCTGAGATTCCCCCACCGCGACGACTCGCGTACCCCGTTCCCGAATTCCGGGTGGCGGGGTACGCCGCTGTTTCCGGTGCCCTTAAGCTCGTGGGGAGTTTCCCGGTGACCATTTTGCTCGTACGAGCGCTTTATGGCTCGTACGAGCCGGACAGGCCTCCGACCCGTCCGGACTAGCCCCATCCGGCCACCGCGAACCACCCGAAGTGACAGTGCAGTTGGAATGAACCGTCCGGCCGGGTGATGCGTCATGAACCTGTGAGAAGCGGTGCCGCTAAATCCCTGCGGATTGACGCCCGTGGGGCAACACTGGGTTCGGACCGACTAATTCACAACGGGGGGCGGCCATGAACGACGCTTCAAGCCGCGAGACAGACACAACAGCCATCTCATCCGTCACGACAGAGCGAAAGATCCCACCAATGTGCCAGCACAAGCCACCGTGTCCGACAGCCGAATCCGCCGACCGGGAGTCCGCCCGACTCGTGGCTCACCACCCGGAGCAGGGGTGGAGCCTGCTGTGCAACGGCGTTCTGCTCTTCGAGGACACCGGTGAGCTCCTGCCGGACGGCCGGGTCATCGCCCCGCGCCGCCCGACGGCCACGGGCCAGGTGATGACCGCCGCCTGAGCGGCGGCGGGCGGTCCGCCGAACCAGCCGAACCGTCGGATCGCCCGGAGAACATGAGGGGCCGGCTCGCAGCCGTCGGCTGCGCACCGGCCCCGACGCATGTCCAGGGGCGGTCACTCACCGTAGTGGGCCGTGCGTGGTGCCGTCCGCAGCGCGGCCTCTTCCCACGGTCACCCTCTTTCCGGAAGACTCCTGGAAGTTTCGAGAACGCGCCGACGGAGGTGGGGAAGTGGCAGCACACGAGGCCGAGACCGGACCGCAGGCACGGGGCAAGGTCACGATCACGGAGATCGCCCGGCAGGCCGGGGTCTCGGTGCCGACCGTGTCCCGGGTCGTCAACGGCCGGTCCGACGTCTCGCCGCAGACCCGGGCCCGGGTCGAGGACCTCCTGCAACGGCACGGCTATCGCAAGCGCCCCGCCGCCCCCGGCACCCGCGCCGCCCTGCTCGACCTCGTCTTCAACGACCTCGACAGCCCCTGGGCGGTGGAGATCATCCGGGGAGTCGAGGAGGTCGCCCACGCGGCCGGGGTCGGCACGGTGGTGTCGGCGATCCACGGGCGCACGGGCGACGCCCGCGAGTGGCTGCGCAATCTGCGGGCCCGCGCCTCCGACGGCGTCATCCTCGTCACCTCGGCGCTGGAGCCCGTACTGCACGAGGAGTTGTGCATCCTCGGCGTGCCCCTGGTGGTCGTCGACCCGGCCGGCTCCCCCGCCCTCGACGTGCCCACCGTCGGCGCCGCCAACTGGTCGGGCGGTATGGCGGCCACCGAGCACCTGCTGTCGCTGGGCCACCGCAGGATCGGCCTGATCGCGGGACCGCCCCGGCTGCTGTGTTCCCGGGCCCGCTTCGACGGCTACCGCGCGGCCCTGGAGGGCGCCGGCCTCGCGGTGGACGACTCCCTCGTCGTGCCCGGCGACTTCCACCCCGAGTCCGGGTTCACCGGCTGCACCGCCCTGCTGGACCTGCCCGAGCCGCCGACCGCGGTGTTCGCGGCCAGCGACCAGATGGCGCTCGGCGCGATCGAGGCGCTGCGGCGGCGCGGGCTGAGGGTGCCGGAGGACATGAGCGTGGTCGGTTTCGACGACCTTCCGGAAGTCCGCTGGTCGGCTCCGCCCCTCACCACGGTCCGCCAGCCGCTCGCCGACATGGGCAAGCTCGCCGTCCGTACGGTGCTGCGCCTGGCCCGCGACGAACAGCCGGACTCGCCGCGGGTGGAGCTGGGCACGGAGCTGGTGGTGCGGGCGAGTACGGCACCGGTGGCCCAGGCCTGACGCACGCGTTCCCGGGCACCCCCTCGGGCGCCCGGGAACCGGTCCACCCACCGCCGAACGCTGTGCCTTCGGCGGCGCCCTACTTCTTCAGCGCGTCCCTGATCGCGAAGTACGCCGGCTTCGGCGCCAGTTGCTCGTCCCACGGCAGCGCCGCGCCCTCGCCCTCGAAGAACGCCGGGATCCACGAGTACTTGTCCGTGTAGTCCCACAGCGTGATCCCGACGCACCTGCGCACCGCGAGGCACGCCTCGGTCAGGTCGCGGTACCACTCCGCCTGCGTGGCCAGCTTCGCCTCGTCCGCCGGCACGTACATGCGGATGTCGACCTCGGTGAGCGAGGTGTCCAGACCGAGCCGCGAGAAGCGTCGGAGGTTGTCCTCCAACGTGGTCGGATAGCCGTACTGAAGCGCCAGGTGCGCCTGGAGGCCGATGCCGTGCAGCGGGACGCCCTGTGCCTTGAGTTCCTTGGCCAGCTTGTAGTAGGCGTCGCTCTTCGGGCCGATGGCCTCGATGTTGTAGTCGTTGAGGTACAGCTTGACGCGCGGGTCGGCCTGGTGGGCCCAGCGCAGCGCGTCGGCGATGTAACCGGGGCCGAGCGTCTTGTAGAAGATCGTCTCCCGGTAGGTGCCGTCCTCGTTGAAGGCCTCGTTGACGACGTCCCAGGCGAAGACCTTGCCGCGGTAGTGCCGTACCTCCGCCTGGATGTGCTTCTTCAGTACGGCCCTCAGCTCAGGGGCCGTCCACTCGCGACTGGTGAGCCAGCCGGGCAGCTGGCTGTGCCAGACCAGGGTGTGACCGCGCACCTTCTGGTGGTTGGCCCGGGCGAGGTTCACGATCTCGTCGCCCTTGGAGAAGTCGAAGACGCCCTGCTGGGGTTCGGTGGCGTACCACTTCATGCCGTTGCCGGGGGTGATCTGGTCGAACTCACTGCCGAGGAGGGCCTTGTACGGCTCGTCGACGAGTTCGGGGTTGTCGGTGGCGCTGCCGAAATAGCGGCCGTGGCGCTGGGCGAGGTCGGCGAGCGTGGGCTGCTTGCCGTGCTCCTCGCCTGCCTGGGCCGCCGGGCCGGTGGCGACCCCGGCGGCGACCAGGACGGCGGCGAGGGCGCCGGCGAGTCTGAGCCGGGTGCGGGAGCGGATCGTCGTACGGATGGTGCGCATGGTGCGACTCCTCACGGTCGGATGTGGGTGTGAGCCGTACGTCCGCGGGCGCGCGGTCATCCCTTCGTGGCGCCGGCGGTGAGGCCGCCGACGAGCTGGCGCTCGGCGACCGAGTAGAAGGCGAGGGCGGGGACCATGGCCAGGACGAGGTAGGCGAAGACGCGGGCGGTGTCCGCGGAGTACTGGCCCTGGAACTGCTGGACACCGATGGGGATGGTCCACCACGTGGAGTCGGTGAACACCAGCAGCGGCAGGAAGAAGTTGTTCCAGCTGGTGACGACGGCGAGGACCGAGACGGTGCCGAGCGCGGGCCGCGCCATGGGCAGCAGGACTCGCCAGAAGAAGCCGAAGGGACCGCAGCCGTCGAGGGTGGCCGCCTCCTCCAGTTCGCCGGGGATCTGCCGGAAGAAGCCACGCAGGATGATGATCGTCATCGGCAGCCCGAAGGCCGCCTGCGGGAGGATCACGCCGAGGGGGTTGTCCAGCAGGTCCATCGAACGCAGCAGCAGGAACAGCGGCAGGGCCGCCACCGCGAAGGGGAACATCAGCCCCATCGTGAACAGCGTGAACAGCAACTCCCGCCCGCGGAAGGCGAACCGCGCGAAGGAGAACGCGGCGAGCGCGGAGACCGCGACGACGATGACGGTCGTCGCCACCGCGATCAGCGTGCTGCTGCCGAGCAGCTGCCAGAAGGAGCCTGAGCCGAGGATGCCGGTGTAGTTGGAGGTCACCCACGGGCCGGGCAGCCCGATCGGGTTGCTGGAGAGCTGGTCGGTGGACTTGAAGCCGGAGAAGACGGCGTAGAGCAGCGGTACGGCCATCACGGCGCCGACGGCGACGAGGACGACGTGGACCGGGAAGGTCTTCCCGCGCTTTCCGCTGGGGGACTTGGTCGTCACTTGCCGCCTCCTCGCATGGTCGTGGTGGCCCCTTCGAGGTCGCGGCGGAGCACGAACCGCTGGTAGGCGAGGGCGAAGACGAGGCTGATGCCGAACATGACCACGCTGATCGCGCTGGCGTAGCCGACCTGGTAGCGCTTGAAGCCGTACTGGAACATGGTCACGGCCATCGTCTCGGAGTGGTGGTCGGGGCCGCCCGCGGTGGTCACCCACACCAGGTCGAAGAGCTGGATGGAGCCGATGACGGACAGGAAGACGCTGATGCGCAGGGTGGGCGCGAGCAGCGGCAGGGTGACGTTGCGGAACCGCTGCCAGGCGTTGGCTCCGTCGATCAGCGCCGCCTCGGTCAACTCGGCCGGGATGGACTGGAGTCCGGCCAGGTAGAGCATCATGTGGAAGCCGAAGTACTTCCAGGTCATGACGAGGAAGAGGGTCGCCATGACGGTGGAGGGATCGGCGAACCACTCCCCGCCCAGCCCGTCCAGGCCGATGCCGCCCAGGATCCGGTCGGCGAGGCCGTCGTCCGGGGCGAAGATCATGCTGAACAGCACGCCGGTGATGGCCTCGGACAGGACGTACGGCGCGAAGAACAGCATCCGGTAGACCGCTCGGCCGCGCACCTTCTGGTTGAGCAGGACGGCCATGGCCAGCGCGAACGGCAGCTGGAGGGCGAGCGACAGCAGCACCAGGACCAGGCAGCGCCACAGGTCGCCCAGGAAGACCTCGTCCTGGAAGAGCCGGGTGAAGTTGTCGCCGCCGATGTAGTCGGAGGGCATGCCGAAGCCGCCCCAGCGGAAGAAGGCGGCGTACAGGGCGAACAGGATCGGCAGCAGCACCAGCACGCCGAACAGCACCAGGGCGGGCAGCTGGAATCCGACCGCGGTGAGCCAGTTCAGCGCGCGGCGCCGGGCCCGCCCCCGGGCCGCGCCTGCGGCCGGGGGCGGGAGATCGACGTCGGGGCCGGTCCGTTTGTCCGGAAGGAAGGTGGGGGTCGTGGAGGACACGTCGGTTACTGCTCTTCCTTCGCGGTCTTGGTGATCGACTCGGTGACCTGCTCGGGGGACTTGGAGCCGGCGACGAGCGCGGCCACGCTGTCGTTGACCTCCTGGCCGAGCGCGGGCGCGTAGGCCTGGTCGAGGTAGAGCTGGAAGCCGGTGGCACCCTTCAACTGCTTCTGTACGGCCTGAAGGTTGGGGTCGGTGAGGGCGCTCTCGGCGGCCGGAACGACCGGGAGGACGCCGGTCTTCTTGACCAGTTCCAGGTCGGTGGCCTCGGAGGCGAAGAACTTCAGGAAGTCGACGGCCGCCTGCGGCGCGCCCTGGCGCAGGGCATGCCCGCCGCCCCCGCCGAAGACCTCGGTGATGGCACCCTTGCCACCCTCGACCGCGGGGAACGGGAAGAAGCCGAGGTCGTCGCCGAGGCCCTTGCCTTGGTCCGCCTGGACGACCGGTGCCCACTGGCCCATGAGCTCCATGGCCGCCTTGCCGTTGCCGACGGCGGCGGCCTGCCCGTTGGGGGTGGAGTAGGCGGCGCCGAGGAAGCCCTTCTGGAACGGCTGGAGATCGACCAGATCCTGCAGGTGCTGTCCGGCCTGGACGAAGTCGTCGCCCGTGAAGTCCTTGTCGCCGTTGGCCTTCTGCAGGGCCTCGGCACCCGCCGTGCGCATCGCGAGGTAGGCCCAGTAGTACATGCCGGGCCACTTCTCCTTGCCCGCGAGGGCGAGGGGGGTGACGCCCTTGGCCTTCAGCTTGCTCACGGCGTCGAGGAAGCCGCTCCAGGTGGTCGGGGGCGTGCTGACGCCCGCCTGCTTGAAGAGCGCCTTGTTGTACCAGAAGCCGATCATGCCGATGTCGAACGGGATGCCGTACACCTTCTCGTCGAGCAGATACGGCTCCCTGGCCACCGGCAGCAGGCTGTCGGCCCACGGCTTGGTCCGGTCCGTGAGGTCCTCGACGAGCCCCGCGTCGACCTGCTGCCTCAGGACGCCGCCGCCCCAGGTGTGGAAGATGTCCGGGAGCTTCCCGGAGGCGGTCAGCGCCGTCATCTTCGACTTGTAGGCCTCGTTCTCCAGCTCGACGATCTTTATCTTCACCTTGGGGTTCTGGGCCTCGAACTTCTTGGCCAGTGCGGCCCAGACGCCCTTCGTGGGCTCGGTGGTGGAGATGTTCCACCACTCGACGGTGGTCGTCCCCGACGACCCTCCGTCAGAGTCGCCGCCGCAGCCGCTCAGTGCCGTCATGCTCAGACCGGCCGCGGCGGACGCCGCCAGGAAGCCGCGGCGGGACAGTGCCGGGTCGCCCATGTTGCGCTCCTTGGGTACGGGACGGCGCGTCCGCGGCCGTCCGCTGGACCGAAAGTTTCGGAGTTGATCCAGAAAGGTTCGTTGTTGCCGCACCCTAGAGACAGCTGCCAAACGGTGGCAACCCCTTGTACGCGGGGAATGTTGAGGGAACCCGCCGCCAACTTGTTCCGGAAAGCGCCCGCTTCACGGGCCCTGCCTCACAAGCCCGACGAGGCGTACGCGGACCAGCCGAAGGGCGCGCTGTCTTCGATGACGTACAGGCCGGTCACACGGCGGTGGGGCTCCGGCGACGTGAGCGGACGGAAAGGGCCGTCGAGTTCGGCGAGCGGCTCACCGTCCGCGACCCGGAAGGCGGTCGTGTCGAGGCGGCCCGGCTCGATTCCGGCGGGGGCCTCCGCCCCGGCCGCTCGCTCAGCGGCCAGGAGGAACTCGGGGTCGTCCAGCACCTCCAACTGCCCCGGCTGGTTCCCGCACTGGAATCCGGATGGGGGCCGACGATCGCTGGGCGGTCACAGAGACGAAACTTTCGGATGACCTGGCGAACGTTACGGAGCCGCACTGTAGGTGGCCCTGGGAGCAGGGACAAGAGGTCGAGCACCCGCCGGTGGACCTTGGACGGCTGGCGTTCGCTGCGAACAAGGTCCCACGACTATGACGTGGCGGAGTCACGTAGGCCGGCTGCGCCCAGAGCAACCGGAACCTCAGCCAGTCTTAACGCAAGCTTGACTCGCTCACCCCCCTCATCCGAAGGCCCGAGCGTCACTCTCCGCTTACGCTGGTCGCGCCGTACGCGTGGGGGCCGCAGCCACACGTTGAGCCGCACCCCAGGAGCACGACCGATGGCCACCACCGAACACCTCCCGCCCAGTCGCCTGCGCTCCTGGATGCTGGAAGGCCTGTCCGACATGGGCAAAGGCGGCGGCCACCAGGGACCGCACGCCACACCGGAACCCGCGCACGAGGGCCGGGCCTGGTGGCGCGTCATGTGCCTGACCGGCGTCGACTACTTCTCCACCCTCGGCTATCAGCCTGGCATCGCGGCCCTCGCGGCCGGCCTGTTGTCACCCATCGCGACCATCATCCTCGTGATCGTCACCCTGGCGGGCGCCCTGCCCGTGTACCGGCGCGTGGCCGAGGAGAGCCCTCGCGGCGAGGGCTCGATCGCGATGCTGGAGCGGCTGCTGTCCTTCTGGAAGGGCAAGCTGTTCGTCCTCACCCTGCTCGGCTTCGCCGCCACCGACTTCCTGATCACCATCACGCTGTCGGCGGCGGACGCCTCGACCCATCTCGTCGAGAACCCGCATCTGACCAGCGTCCTGCACGACAAACAGCTGCTGATCACCTTGATCCTCGTGGCCCTGCTCGGCGCGGTGTTCCTCAAGGGCTTCCTGGAGGCCATCGGCGTCGCGGTCGCCCTCGTCGGCATCTACCTCGCGCTGAACGTCATCGTCGTGATCGTCGGCCTGTGGCACGTCGCCACCGCGAGCCATGTCGTCACCGACTGGTCCAGCGCCCTGACCGCCGAACACGGCAACGTCTTCGTCATGATCGGCCTGGCCCTGGTCGTCTTCCCCAAGCTCGCGCTCGGCCTCTCCGGCTTCGAGACCGGCGTCGCCGTGATGCCGCACGTCAAGGGCGAGCCGGGCGACACGGAGGAGCGGCCGGCCGGCCGGATCCGGGACACGAAAAAGCTGCTGACCGCGGCCGCCGTGATCATGAGCGGGTTCCTGATCACCACCAGCTTCATCACCACCCTCCTGATCCCGGAGAAGGAGTTCGAGTCGGGCGGCGACGCCAACGGCCGCGCACTGGCCTACCTGGCGCACGACTACCTCGGCAGCGCCTTCGGCACGGTCTACGACATCTCGACGATCGCCATCCTCTGGTTCGCCGGCGCCTCGGCGATGGCCGGACTGCTCAACCTGATGCCCCGCTACCTGCCCCGCTACGGCATGGCCCCGCACTGGGCCCGCGCCGTGCGCCCCATGGTCGTCGTCTTCACCCTCGTCGCCTTCCTGGTCACCTGGATCTTCGACGCGGACGTCGACGCCCAGGGCGGCGCCTACGCCACCGGCGTCCTGGTGCTGATCAGCTCCGCCGCGATCGCGGTGACCATCGCCGCCAGCAAGGCCGGCCAGCGGAACTGGACGATCGCGTTCGCGGTGATCTCGGCGGTGTTCCTCTACACGACGGTGGTGAACGTCATCGAGCGCCCCGACGGCGTGAAGATCGGCGCCTGCTTCATCGCCGGCATCATCCTGCTCTCCCTGCTGTCCCGGCTGGCCCGCGCCTTCGAGCTGCGCGTGACCAGCGTGGCGCTGGATGACATGGCGGAACGTTTCATCAGGGACATGGCCAGCCGCAGGATACGGTTCATCGCCAACGAACCCGACCAGCGCGACAAGGCCGAGTACCGCGACAAGATCGAGCAGATCCGGCAGGACAACGACATCGCCGGGGACGACTTCGTCTTCGTCGAGGTCACGGTCCTCGACCCGTCCGAGTTCGAGGCGGGCCTGACCGTGCGCGGCGAGGTCCTGCACAACCGCTACCGCGTCCTGACCCTCGAGTCCTCCTCCATCCCGAACGCCCTGGCCGCCCTGCTCCTGCACGTCCGCGACACGACCGGCTGCACCCCGCACATCTACTTCGAATGGACCGAGGGCAACCCCTTCGCCAACTTCCTGCGCTTCCTCCTCTTCGGCCAGGGCGAGGTCGCCCCGGTCACCCGAGAGGTCCTCCGCGAGGCGGAGCCGGACCGGGTCCGCCGCCCACGCGTCCACACGGGCTGAGCAACGCGCCTGCAGTGGCTGAGCCCCTGAGCCTCGGGCCGCCTCTCAGGCACGCACCGCCTTCCTGCCGAACCCGCGTCGCGGCGGACGCACCACGACCTGCCCGAAACTCAGCTCTCCGGCGATCTCCACGCGCAACACCGAGGGAGCATCGGACACGGCTCCACGCGTCTTGATCTTGGAGTAGTTCGTCACCAGGGCGTCGGTGTCCACCACCACGCCCGGTGGGGTCGCCAGCCTGAGGGCGCCGCCGCGTATGTCGAGATCGATGCGCAGGGTGTCGTACGTGATCACGGCCTCGGTGAAGTCGAGCGTGACCTCACCCCAGTCGGAGTGGATCTCCATCCGCCGCGGCACCACCCAACCCTCGCCGCGCCGCACCGAGGCGCCTTGCTGTTCGATCCGGACGGTGTCCTTTCACCTCGCCCGCACCCCCGCCCGCCGTCGACGGCAGGTCCGCCGTCAACCCGGCCAGTTCTCCATCGTGCGCGCGGACAGGGCGGCCTCCAGGCGCTCGTCGAGCTACTCGGCTGTCAGTCGGCCGTCCCCCGCGGCGATGCGCAGCACGTCCACGACCCGGTCGCGGTCCGCATGCGAGGCCCGCAGGTCCGATTCCGGCGACACGCCTGTGCGCAAGAGTTCTCCGGCCATGGCCTCACCCCGATCTCCCGGGCGCCCGCACGGACACCTCCATCCTCGACAAACTAACGTTATATCGCGTCATACTCAACGGCCAACCCCACGTCACGGTTCCCCTCCGGCGCCCTATCGTGACCGGCATGCAGTCCTACACAATCGGCCAGGCGGCACGGCTGCTCGGCGTGAGCCCCGACACCGCGCGCCGCTGGGCGGATGCGGGCCGGGTGGCGACCCACCGCGACGACAGCGGGCGGCGGCTCATCGACGGGCGGGACCTGGCCGCGTTCTCGGTGGAGCTCGCCAAGGCCCAGAGCTCCGACGAGGAAGCGCCGTACACCTCCGCCCGCAACGCCTTCCCGGGCATCGTGACGGCGATCAAGCTGGGCGATGTGGCCGCCCAGGTCGAGATCCAGGCAGGACCGCACCGGCTGGTCTCCCTCCTGACCCGGGAAGCCGTGGAGGAACTCGGCCTGGAGGTCGGCATGGAGGCCACCGCCCGCGTGAAGTCGACGAACGTACATATCGACCGCACCTGAACGGCAGCCCTCAGTAGAAACGCACATGCGCACCCCTACTACCTCTCACACCCGCTCATGCGATGCCACAGCAGACTTAGGCCTCGCACATGCGGAAGTATGATCGGTGCACCGGAGGGGTCCGACGGCCTCCTCCCCCGCCGACCAAGGGAGTGGACCCGTGACGACCCGTTCCGCGCACCGGACCCGCCGGACCCTGCGGGCGGCCGGTGCGGGAGCCGCCGCGCTGCTGGCCCTGAGCGCCTGCTCCTCCTCGACCGATTCTTCCGACGCGGGATCCGACGCCGCCGCCTCCGGCTCCTCGGCGAAGCTCTCCGGCACGGTGACCGTCTTCGCCGCCGCCTCGCTCCAGGAGAGCTTCACGACCCTGGGCAATGAGTTCGAGAAGGAGCACCCGGGCACGACGGTGACCTTCAACTTCGGCGGCAGCGACACGCTCGCCGCGAGCATCACCGGCGGCGCTCCGGCCGACGTCTTCGCCGCGGCCAGCACCAAGACGATGGCGAACGTGACGGACAGAAAGGACGCGGTCGGCACGCCGGCCACCTTCGTCCGCAACCAGCTGGAGATCGCCACCCTGCCCGGCAACCCGGACAAGGTCTCCTCGCTCAAGGACCTCACCAAGTCGGGCCTGAAGGTCGTCCTGTGCGACAGGACGGTGCCGTGCGGCTCCGCCGCCGAGACGGCCCTGAAGGCCAGTGGCCTCGAGCTCACGCCGGTCTCGTACGAGCAGGACGTCAAGAGCGCCCTGACGAAGGTCGAGCTGAAGGAAGCCGACGCCGCCGTCGTCTACAAGACCGACGTGAAGGCGGCGGGTGACAAGGTCGAGGGCGTGGACTTCCCCGAATCGGCCAAGGCCATCAACGACTACCCGATCGCCCTCCTCCACAACGCCCCCAACCCCACCACGGCGAAGGCCTTCATCGAGCTGGTGAAGTCCGCCGAGGGCCAGAAGGTCCTGACCGAAGCGGGGTTCCTCAAGCCGTGACCGGGTCCGGCAAGACCGACACCGTCGCCCTGGAGGGTGGGCCGCGTCGGCGTGTCCGGGCGGGCGGCGGCCGAGGGGTGCCCCTGCCCCTCCTGATCCCCGCCCTCGCCGGCCTGGCGTTCCTCCTCCTGCCGCTGATCGCCCTGCTCGTACGGGCACCCTGGCGCAGCCTCCCCGAACAGCTGACCAGCGCCGAGGTCTGGGAAGCTCTGCGCCTGTCCCTGGTGTGCGCCACGGCGGCGACCGCGCTGAGCCTGGTCATCGGCGTCCCGCTGGCCTGGCTGCTGGCGCGCACCGACTTCCCCGGCCGCGGTCTGGTCCGCGCCCTGGTGACCCTGCCCCTCGTCCTGCCCCCCGTAGTCGGTGGCGTCGCCCTGCTGCTCGCGCTCGGCCGCAACGGCGTCGTCGGACAGTGGCTGGACTCCTGGTTCGGGATCACGCTCCCCTTCACCACGACGGGCGTGGTCCTGGCGGAGACCTTCGTGGCGATGCCGTTCCTCGTCATCAGCGTGGAGGGCACCCTGCGCGCCGCCGACCCGCGCTACGAGGAGGCGGCGACCACGCTGGGCGCCTCCCGCTTCACCGCGTTCCGCCGCGTCACGCTGCCGCTGATCGCGCCGGGTATCGCGGCCGGCTCGGTGCTGGCCTGGGCGCGGGCACTGGGCGAGTTCGGGGCGACGATCACCTTCGCGGGCAACTTCCCCGGCCGTACGCAGACCATGCCGCTCGCGGTCTACCTGGCCCTGCAGAACGACCCGGCGGCCGCGATCGCCCTCAGCCTGGTGCTGCTCGCCGTGTCGATCGCGGTCCTGGCGGGACTGCGGGACCGTTGGATGACGACGTCATGACGGTCAGCCGTACGCCCTCGCACGCAACCGACACGTCAAGCCGCCGACACCCACGCGCGCCCGACCACCCCGCCAGGCTGCGGGCAACCGTGCCGTCCAGCCACGCCGTCAGGCTGCGGGCGGCCCTGCCGCCCAGCTACCCCGCCACTCTGCGGTCAGTCGTGCCGCCTGGGGCGGCACCCGTCCCAAAGAAAGGCGGCACCCCGCCGGCGCCGGGCCGCGCTCCCCACCCCCGGCCCGCACGCACCCCGCTCACGAATGAACCCCGCCCACCGAGCCCCCCGGCGCCAACACCCTCCACGCAACGAACGCACGAGGCGCCTCCCCACCCCCAGCCCACCGCTCCCCACAACCAACCCCGCTCCAGGACCCGCACCCCATGACCGACCTCGACGACACCACAGCCGACGCCCCCGCCGAAGGCACCCGCGAAGGCCTCGACGCCCACCTCGTCGTCGACCGCGGCACCTTCCGCCTCAACGTCACGCTGACCGCCGCCCCCGGCGACGTCGTAGCCCTGCTCGGCCCGAACGGCGCCGGCAAGACCACGGCCCTACGCGCCCTCGCCGGCCTCGCGCCACTCACAGGCGGTCACCTGCGACTGGACGGCGCCGCCCTGGACCGTACACCGCCCGAGTCCCGCCCGGTGGGCGTCGTCTTCCAGGACTACCTGCTCTTCCCCCACCTCACCGCCCTCGACAACGTGGCCTTCGGCCCACGCTGCCAGGGCGCCACCAAGTCCGAGGCCCGAGCCCAGGCCGCCGAGTGGCTGGACCGCATGGGCCTCGCCGAGCACGCCGGAGCCAAGCCCCGCGGGCTCTCCGGCGGCCAGGCCCAGCGCGTAGCCCTCGCCCGCGCCCTGGCCACCCGCCCCCGCCTGCTCCTCCTCGACGAACCGCTCGCCGCCCTGGACGCCCGCACCCGCCTGGAGGTACGGGCGCAACTCCGCCGCCACCTGGCCGAGTTCGAGGCCGTCGCCGTCCTGGTCACGCACGACCCGCTGGACGCCATGGTGCTGGCCGACCGGCTGGTGGTCGTCGAACACGGCCGGGTCGTCCAGGAGGGCACACCCGCCGACATCGCCCGCCATCCGCGCACGGACTACATCGCGCAACTGGTCGGCCTGAACCTCTACAAGGGGCAGGCCGACGGCCACACCGTGCGGCTCGACGCCGGCCCCGCCATCACCACCACGGAGGACCTCGCCGGCCCGGTCTTCGTCGCGTTCCCCCCGGGGGCCGTGACTCTCTACCGCGACAGGCCGACCGGCTCCAGCGCCCGCAACCTGTGGCGCTGCGAGGTGGCCGGGCTGGAGACCCACGGCGACCAGATCCGCGCGGACCTCACCGGCGAACTCCCCCTCGCCGCCGACCTCACCACGGTCGCCGCGGCCGAACTCGACCTGCACCCGGGCGCACCGGTCTGGGCGGCGGTCAAGGCGACGCAGACACACGCATACCCGGCATAAGACCCGACGGCGGCTACGGTGGGGGCCCCGGACACCCCCACCCTCAGCGAGGCCTCCGCATGAGCCTGAGCATCCGCAACCAGCTCCCCGGCACCGTCACCGCCATCACCCCGGGCGAGGTCATGGCAACGGTCAAGGTCCGCCTGACCGGCGGCCAGGACCTCACCGCGGCGATCACCCGGGAGGCCGCCGAGGACCTCGGCCTCGGCACGGGGTCGGTCGTACGCGCCCTGGTGAAGTCGACGGAGGTCTCCCTCGCCACCGCCCCGGTCGAGGGCCTGTCGATCCGCAACCAACTCCCGGGCACGGTCACCGGCATCGCCACCGGCGGTGCCATGGCCGCCGTCAGGATCGGCATCGACGACGCCGAACTGACCGCCGCGATCACCAACGACGCGGTCACCGACCTCGGCCTCTCGACGGGCGTCCCGGTGGTCGCCCTGATCAAGTCGACCGAGGTCGCACTGGCGACCACCTGACGGCCGGAGTCGTCTGTCAGTCCTCGTACGCGTCCAGCGGCGGGCAGGAGCAGACCAGGTTCCGGTCACCGAAGGCCTGGTCGATCCGGCGCACCGGCGGCCAGTACTTGTCCGCTGCGGAGACACCGGCCGGGAAGACGGCCTCCTCGCGCGGGTACGCGTGCTCCCACTCCCCGCCCAGCGCGGCGGCGGTGTGCGGGGCGTTCCGCAGCGGGTTGTCGTCGGCGGGCCACTCGCCCGAGCCGACCTTCTCGATCTCCGCGCGGATGGCGATCATCGCCTCGCAGAACCGGTCGAGTTCGGTCAGATCCTCGGACTCGGTCGGCTCGATCATCAGCGTGCCGGCCACCGGGAAGGACATGGTCGGCGCGTGGAACCCGTGGTCGATGAGCCGCTTGGCGACGTCGTCGACGCTCACGCCGGTCGCCTTGGTCAGCGGCCGCAGGTCGATGATGCACTCGTGCGCGACCAGCCCGCCCGGACCGGTGTAGAGGACCGGGTAGTGCGGCTCCAGCCGCTTGGCGATGTAATTCGCACTGAGCACCGCCACCTGTGTGGCCCGCTTGAGCCCCTCGCCGCCCATGAGCCGGACGTACGCCCACGAGATCGGCAGGATCCCGGCGGAACCCCACGGCGCGGCCGAGATCGGACCGACCCCCGTCTCCGGACCGGCCGCGGGCTGCAGCGGGTGGTTCGGCAGGTACGGCGCCAGGTGCGCGCGCACCCCGACCGGGCCGACGCCCGGACCGCCGCCGCCGTGCGGGATGCAGAAGGTCTTGTGCAGGTTCAGGTGCGAGACGTCACCGCCGAAGTGCCCCGGCTTGGCCAGACCCACCAGGGCGTTGAGGTTGGCGCCGTCGACGTAGACCTGCCCGCCCGCCTCGTGCACCTGGGCACAGATGTCGGCGACGTGCTCCTCGAACACCCCGTGCGTCGAGGGATACGTGATCATCAGCACCGACAGCTCGTCGCGGTACTGCTCGATCTTGGCCCGCAGGTCCTCGACGTCGATCTCGCCGTCCTCGGCGGTCTTCACGACGACGACCTTCATGCCCGCCATCACGGCGCTGGCGGCGTTGGTGCCGTGCGCGGAGGACGGAATCAGACACACCGTCCGCTGCTCGTCCCCGTTGGCACGGTGATATCCGCGTACGGCGAGCAGCCCGGCCAGTTCACCCTGCGACCCGGCGTTGGGCTGCAGCGAGACCTTGTCGTATCCGGTGACCTCGGCGAGACGTTCCTCCAGCTCGCAGATGAGCGTGAGATAGCCCTGCGCCTGCTCGGCGGGCGCGAAGGGGTGCAGCTGCCCGAACTCGGGCCAGGTGACCGGCTCCATCTCCGTGGTCGCGTTGAGCTTCATGGTGCAGGAGCCCAGCGGGATCATGCCGCGGTCGAGCGCGTAGTCGCGGTCGGCGAGGCGACGCAGGTAGCGCAGCATCGCGGTCTCGGAGCGGTGCTGGTGGAACACGGGGTGCGCGAGGTACTCGTCGGCGCGCAGCAGCGCACCCGAAAGAGCCTCCTCCGTCACCGCGTCGAGCGCCTCGACGTCACCTTCGACCCCGAACGCGGTCCATACGGCGCCCAGCTGGGCCCGCGTGGTGGTCTCGTCGCAGGCGAGGGACACGTGATCGGCGTCCACGAGGCGCACGTTGACGCCGTTCTCGCGCGCAGCGGCGACGATCTGGGCGGCCTTTGCGGGCACGCGGACGGTCAGCGTGTCGAAGTAGGCACCGTGCACGACCTCGACCCCGCCGGCCGTCAGCCCCGCCGCGAGGATCGTGGCGTACCGGTGGGTGCGCCGCGCGATGGTCTTCAGGCCCTCGGGACCGTGGTAGACGGCGTACATGCCGGCCATCACGGCGAGCAGCACCTGCGCGGTGCAGATGTTGCTGGTCGCCTTCTCCCGGCGGATGTGCTGCTCACGCGTCTGGAGGGCGAGCCGGTACGCCTTGTGCCCGTCGGCGTCCACGGACACGCCCACGAGCCGCCCGGGCAGGCTGCGCGCGAACTTCTCCCGCACGGCCATGTATCCGGCGTGCGGCCCGCCGAATCCCATCGGCACGCCGAACCGCTGGGTCGTCCCGACCGCGATGTCGGCACCGAGCTCACCCGGGGACTTCAGCAGCGTGAGCGCGAGCAGATCGGCGGCGACGGTGACGAGGGCACCGAGCTCATGGGCCTGTTCGATGACGGGCTTGATGTCGCGTACGGCACCGGAGGCGCCCGGGTACTGGAGCAGGACGCCGTTGATCTCACGCCCGGCGATCTCGGCCGGAATGCCGTCGCTGAGGTCGGCGACGACGACCTCCACGCCGGTCGGCTCGGCGCGGGTCTCGATCACGGCGATGGTCTGCGGCAGTGTGTCCGCGTCGACCAGGAAGAGGCCCTTCTTGTTCTTGCCCATGCGCCGGGACAGCGCCAGAGCCTCGGCGGCCGCGGTGCCCTCGTCGAGCAGCGAGGCACCGGAGGTCGGCAGCCCGGTGAGATCGGCGACCATCGTCTGGAAGTTCAACAGCGCTTCGAGCCGACCCTGCGAGATCTCGGGCTGGTACGGCGTGTAGGCCGTGTACCAGGCCGGATTCTCCATCACGTTGCGCAGGATGACGGGCGGGGTGAAGGTCCCGTAGTACCCGAGCCCGATCATGGGATCGAGGACCTGGTTCCGATCGGCCAGCGAGCGCAGCTCGGCCAGCACCTCGGCCTCGGTGCGCGCCCCCGGCAGGTCCAGGGCATCGGCGTTCTTGATCACGTCCGGCACCGCGGCGGCGGTGAGCTCGTCGAGCGAGGCGTAACCGACCTGGGCGAGCATCTTCGCCCGCGCTTCCTGGTCAGGCCCTATGTGGCGCTGTTCGAAGGGGATTCCCTGCTCGAGCTCGGAGAGCGGAATGCGGTGGGCGGTCATTGCGGAGGCCTCCTGGTCTGACGACCTTCGAGGGGCACCACGGCACGGGTACCCGGACGGCCTCCCCCTCTGTCATCTCAACCTGAGAGCTTCACCGGGGGCCCGAGGGCTCCCGGCTTGCACCGTCGGTGAGAGCGGAAGCCGTCGACACCCGCTCTGCTTTCCAGAGTGACCTCGTCCGTGCGGTACGTGGGCCTGAGAGATTCCGGGGAGGATTTGCTCCTTCGGCGCCTCCGATGATGTCTGGAGGACTCTCCCGCACAGGGTCAGCAGCCGCTTGCCAGCGTACCAGCGAGGTCAACGCCTGATCCTCGAGTGGCCGCGGTCCCCAATGTGCTCTTTCGTAGTGCTTACGGATGAGTTGCGACCGAGTGGAGGGCCCGTGCAGACCGACATCGATCCGCGCAACCTGATAGGCCGCAAGGTGTTCGACCGCAATGGCACCAAGATCGGCACGATCGACGAGGTCTACCTCGACGACGCGACGGGCGTACCCGAGTGGGCGGCCATACGCACCGGCCTGTTCAGCAGGGACGCCTTCGTCCCCTTGGAGCCCAGCGAGCTGAGAGAGGGCACCCTGCACGTCCCCTTCGACCGCGCCCTGATCAAGGACGCCCCCGACTTCGGCGTGGGCCGCCATCTCTCCCCGGAGCAGGAACTCCAGCTCTACCACCACTACGGCCTCGACGTGGCCGCTCCCCCCTCACTCCAGGACCATGACTTCGGCAAACTGGCAGGCCCGGACGAGCCGTGACGCCCGACCACCCCGGGGACCGCGGGCACCCACTTCCACCTCCGGCCGTCCCGGCTCAGCAACGTCATCCCAGCCATATCCGCGCACCCGGCACAGCCGCACCCACACTGCTGGATCTGCTGGACCACCCCTCCCCCTCAGCCACCCTCTGCGCCTCCGCCGAGCCCCTTCCCCCCTCAGCCAGTCCCGCGCCGTCGCCCAGCCACTGCCACGCAGCCCACACCGCGCTGCTGGTCCAGCCAACTACGCCACCCGACCCGCGCAGCGCACCCAGTGACATCTCCAGTCCGCGTCCCCGTCGTCCATCCGTGCCTGCCCCATCCCGACCATCCACGCCCAGCCGAACTCAGCGCGCCGCGCCCAGCCGATGCCGCCGGCCCGCACGGCGGTCGCCCGTCCACCGCCACCAGCCGACACGGCCGACGCCCGTCCTTCCCGTCGTCCCTCCGCTCCGTACCCATCCAGCGCCGCCCCTCCGCAACCAACCCACGCGGCCCCGCGCCACTAGGGCCCTTCTGATGGATCTCCGCAGGAGAAGGAGCGGCGTTCGGTGCGTGCGATCGGCGTGCGTGCCGGGCGTCGCGACGCTGCGGAGATCCATCAGAAGGGCCCTAGTCCACGCCCGCCCCTCCACACCCAGCCCACGCGCGTCGGGTCCGCGCACGGCCCACGCCGTCCATCCGCACGGCCCGGCCCACGCCGTGAGTCCGCGGGCAGTCGTGCCGCTGAGGCGGCACGGGTGGGCGCGGACGGCACCCCGCAAGCGCCGGGCTGCGCGACCCACCCCCGGTCCCTCTACCCCGCACGCACCCCACCCCCGTCCACCACAACTCCACCCTCCCCAGATCTCCCCCGCACCAACGGCAACGGCTCCGCCGGCCCCAGATCAGGGTCGTCCACACGAAACGTCCGCACCCGCCCCGGCTCCGACTCCGGCGTCTCGAACCGCACGGTCACCCGCCCGAGCCCACTCCCCTGCACCCACCCATGCCCGTACTCGGCATGCCGCACATCGTGCCCGGCAGCCCACCGCCGCTCGACAGGCACCTCCGGCTCCTCGGCAGGCGCATCCTCGGTCTCCCCCACCGGCGCATCCGCCCGCTCCCCCGCCGCCTGCGCGAACAGATCCTCCTGCGTGTAGTCGGCAAGCCCACTGACCCCCACCCCCAGCAGCCGTACGCCACCCGTCGTGTCCACGGAGTCCAGCAACCGGGCGGCAGCCTCCCGCACCACCGCCGGATCGTCCGTGGGCCCGCGCAAGGTCTCGGACCGGGTCAGCGTGGAGAAGTCGTACCTCCGCACCTTCAGCACGATCGTCCGTCCGGACAGCCCCGCACCCCGCAGCCGCCGCACGCACCGGTCGGCCAGCCGCTGCACCTCCAGCCCCACCCGGACCCGGTCGTGGATGTCGATGTCGTACGTGTCCTCCACGGACACCGACTTCGTCTCCCGCTCGGCCACCACAGCCCGCTCGTCCCGCGCCAGCGCCATGGCGTACAGCCCGTGCCCATGGGCCTTCCCGAGCAGCCGTACGAGCTCGTCCTCACCCGCCTCCACGATCTCCTCGATCGTGGTGATCCCGGCCCGCCGCAGATGATCCCCCGTCGCCGGCCCCACCCCCGGCAGGGTCCGCACGGACATGGGCCCGAGCAGCACCCGCTCGGTCCCCGGCTCGATCACGACCAGCCCGTCGGGCTTGGCCTGTTCCGAGGCGATCTTCGCGAGCATCTTGGACGCGGCAAGCCCCACCGACCCGGTGAGCCCGGTGACCGCCCGTATGTCGGCGCGCAGCCGCACCCCCACCAACCGCGCCGACTCCTCGTCCCAGGCCGCTCCCCCGGCCTCCAGATCCACGAACGCCTCATCCAGGCTCAGCGGCTCCACCAGCGGCGACAGCGCCCGCAGCAGCCCCATCACCTGGTCGCTGATGGTCCGGTAGAAGGCGAAGCGCGGTACGAGATACGCGGCGTTCGGCGCGAGCCGGCGCGCCTGAGCCATCGGCATCGCCGAGTGGACTCCGAAAACCCGTGCCTCGTACGAAGCCGTGGCCACCACCCCGCGTGGCCCCAGCCCGCCCACGATGACGGCCTTCCCGCGCAGGCTCGGCTTGGACGCCTGCTCCGCCGAGGCGAAGAAGGCATCCATGTCGAGATGCAGGATCGTAGGCGCGCTTCTCACATATCCGATGCTGCCCTACACCACTGACAATGGCCCGCCCGAAGAGGGAGGAGTGCGACCCGCGGCCCTCGCCGCCCGGCTGTCAGACCGCTCGGTTGCGCCGCCGCGCCAGCTCGTCGGCGGGGTTGTGCCCGACGAGGGTTTCCCCGGTGTCGACCCGCTCCCCGTGCAGCTGCGAGAGAGCGCTTTCGACGTCCCGCCACACCACACCGACGGCGATGCCGAAGATGCCCTGGCCGCCCTGGAGCAGTGCGTGGACCTCGTCGGGCGAGCTGCACTCATAGACCGTGGCGCCGTCGCTCATCAGCGTCATGCGCTCCAGGTCACGGAAACCACGCTCTCTGAGGTGCTGGACGGCGGTGCGGATGTTCTGCAGCGACACACCGGTATCGAGGAACCTCTTGACGATCTTCAGGACGACGACGTCCCGGAAGCTGTACAGACGCTGCGTCCCGGACCCGTAGGCGGGCCGTACGCTCGGTTCGACGAGCCCGGTGCGGGCCCAGTAGTCCAGTTGCCGATAGGTGATACCGGCGGCCGCACAGGCCGTCGGACCGCGGTAGCCGATCTCCTCGGACGCCATGGACGTCGCCCCTCCGCCGCTCGGCACGGCCGTCGGTCGCTGCGGAGCGTGATCGGCCGCGCTGCCATGAAGCGGGTACGGACCGCTCTCCCCGAGACTGCGTCCGGGGGCACCCCCAACCGTACCGTCGCCGCTGCTTCTCACGCCGACCTCCGTCCTTGACCTGCCTTCTCGACGGTAGGCAGTCACCAGGGGTGCGTCAACGATCGCCACACTCGGCACGCCGAGTGATAATCACCCTAAGAGTGGTTTCCCGTGCCCCACCGCGGGGAAAGGCTAGCCGAATGCGCTCAGACGGGGCCGCAGACGCTCTCACGCGCCGCTGGCAAATGCCGTCAATTGAGGCGTCACCGGACGAGCACAGGCCCGACACGCTCCGTGCGCCCGCCGGGCCCATCACTGACTGCTGGTGCCGAAGTCCTCCGGGGAGATCTGGTCGAGGAACTCGCGGAACTTCTCCACCTCGTCCTCCTGCTCGTCCGGAATCGCGATGCCCGCGTCGTCGAGCACACCGTCACTGCCGTAGATCGGCGTCCCGGTGCGCAGCGCCAGCGCTATGGCGTCGGACGGCCGGGCGCTCACCTCGACCCCGCTGGCGAACACCAGCTCCGCGTAGAAGACGCCCTCACGCAGGTCCGTGATGCGCACTTCGGTGAGCTCCTGGCCGACGGCCTCCAGCACGTCCTTGAACAGGTCGTGGGTCAGCGGTCGGGCGGGAGCCATGCCCTGCTGGGCGAAAGCGATCGCCGTGGCCTCCCCAGGCCCGATCCAGATGGGGAGGTAGCGGTCGCCTCCCACTTCACGCAGGAGCACGATCGGTTGGTTGGAGGGCATTTCGACCCGGACACCTACGACATCGAGCTCGTTCACACAGCAACCCTAGGCCGTGCCCGGGACGTTTGGGTAGTCGAGCAGGAAACGGGTGGCCGATCAGGCCGCCGTACGCCCGCCCACCCTCAGGGCAGTCGCACCCCGAGAGCGGTCTGCACCAGCGCGGCGTGCAGTTTCACCGTGAGCCCGGCCAGTTCCTTCGTACGCGCCTCGGCATGCGCCCTGGTCTGCGGGTTGCGGTGGCGCTTGAGCGGGGCCACCACCTGGTCCACCAGCCCCGCCTCGCGGTCGGCCGCGGCCTTCATCACCCGCAGGTGCCGCGGCTCGATCCCGAACCGCCCCAGCTCGGCGACGAGCGAGGCCACAGTGGCCGCCTCCGCGTCGTACGCCCCGTCCGGCAGCGCGGTGATGAGCCCGTACGACTCCCACTCCTGAAGCTCCTGCTCACCGATCTCGGCGGCGGCCATCAGCTCGTCCCGCCCGATCCGGACCGCCGTGGGCCCTTCGGCAGCCTCCGGAACGGCCTCGCCGTCCCGCTGACGGCCCAGTGCCGGCAGCTGTACGGCCTCGCCGCGCTCCATGGCGTCCAGGTGCTCACGAATCACCTTGAGCGGCAGATAGTGGTCCCGCTGCATCCTCAGGACGTGGCCGAGGCGCTCGACGTCCTCGGCGCTGAACTTGCGATACCCCGAGGGGGTCCGCTGCGGCTCGATGAGCCCCTCCGACTCCAGGAAACGGATCTTGGAGATGGTGACTTCGGGGAACTCCTCACGCAGCACGTTCAGCACCGTGCCGATGCTCATCAGCCCACTGTCCGCGGCGGCGATGCCGTGCCCGGCACCGCCGCTCGGTGTTTGAACCATGGACCTTCCCTGGGGGTCCCCCCGGACCGAGTCCGGGGGAGGGTCAGTAGCCCCGCTGGCTCGCGTAGAAGACCAGCCGGTACTTGCCGATCTGCACCTCGTCACCGTTGTTCAGGGCGACCTGGTCGATCCGCTCACGGTTGACATACGTGCCGTTCAGACTGCCCACGTCGGCCACTGTGAACGAGCCGTCCGGACCGCGGCGGAACTCCACGTGCCGTCGGGAGACCGTCACGTCGTCGAGGAAGATGTCGCTCTGCGGATGACGCCCGGCCGTGGTCAGGTCGCCGTCCAGCAGGAAGCGGCTGCCCGAGTTCGGACCGCGGCGCACCACCAGCAGCGCCGAACCGAGCGGCAGGGCATCGACGGCCGCCTGCGCCTCCGGAGAGAGCATGGGAATCGGCGTCTGGCCCGTGGCCTCGGCGTCGTAGGCCTCGAGTCCGGAGATGGAGATCGTGGACGTCGTCTCGGACGGACGCTCGGCTGCGGCTCCGGCCCGCAGCGGCGCGCCGCAGTTGGAGCAGAAGCGGCTGTTCTCCCCGTTGCGGTTACCGCACCTCGTACACACCAGGGCCGACATGGACGGATCCTCCTGCCGCGGCTGCCCCCCAGGGGCATGGGACGCGTACGGGTCGGCGGAGAACCCTCCACCCGTACTTGAGGTTGACGGTTGCCCGAAACCTATGCCTCCGGACTGGGCAGGGTCAACAGACGGCGCGCCCTGACCTCCGGCAATGTCAGCGCCCGGACCACCGACCTGGTCCCGGAACATCGGGCGCTGGCCCTCTGCGTCAGGCTGTGCGCGATGACGAGCGGTAGCGTTGTCGCTGCTCTCTCGCGCGCTCTTGCCGAACAACTTCGCAAACAACTTCACGGGCGATTCCCCTTGACCGAAACAGACCCGCCCGTGGGGCAGGACGAACCCTGATTGAACACACCGGTCGACCCGGACATCCTCACAACGTCCGTATCCACCTGACAGTTTCCACCACGCACCACCCATTCGGTGCGCCGACCCCCCGCAACCTCATGCCCTGGCCGGACGCCCCCCATGCACCCCCGGTTCACTGGGAGGACGACCGAGCGTAGTCAGGCCGCTTCGCTGCTCGCAAGGCGTCCACAACGATCTTGCCCGACCGCTCGATGGTCACGGTGGCCTGCTCCTTCTCAAGAGTCTGCACCGCGCCTCCAGGGATGTTGAGCGCCGGTTCGAGGTCCTGCGGCTTGCCGATGACCTTGAAACGATAGGGGGCGTTGATCTTGTTCCCGTCGACGCTCACGCCCTTGCCGGAGTCGGTCAGGTACGTGTCCGCGACGACCCGTAGGCCGTTCACCTGGATCGCCTCCGCGCCCGCCGCGCGCAGCTCTTGGACCGCGTTGAGCAGCATGTCCGCCTCGACCGTCCCCTTCGTGTCGTCAATGGTCATGGTGATGCCGGGCCCCTGCGCGGCCACCGTGCCCGCGAGGATGCCGAGCTGCCTCTCCTTCTCGACCGTCTGCTTACGGGCCTCCTCGGCCTGGTCCGAGCTGTTCTCCAGCTCGTCCCGCTGCTTCTCGAGACCCTGCTTCTCGTCTTCAAGACGCTGAGTACGGTCGTCCAGTTCGTCGAGGATGCGAACAAGATCTTCCTGACGCGCACCGCGCAGGGCACTGTCGCTGTCACTGTTCGACGCCACCTGGACGGCAAGACCGAACCCCAGGCCGAACAACAGCACGGCGACGATGAGTTGGGCACGCGTGACACGCGGCGGCCACAACCCCTGCACCAGACGTTGCCGACCGGTCAGCTGCGGCTCCCCCTCGGAGGCGCTCTCGGCCGGAGGAATTGCCGCCGCGGGCACCTCTTCGGGCAGTTCCTTGCGCAGCCTGTAGTCGGGCGTCTCGTCCTGGTTGCTCATCGGCCTCACGCCCGGAACACGTGCCGGCGGATCGCCGCGGCGTTCGAGAAGATCCGGATCCCGAGGACGACGACGACACCGGTGGACAGCTGGGCTCCCACGCCCAGCTTGTCGCCCAGGAACACGATCAGTGCGGCCACGACCACGTTCGACAGGAATGACACGACGAAGACCTTGTCGTCGAAGATGCCGTCGAGCATGGCCCGCAGACCTCCGAAGACGGCGTCGAGTGCCGCCACGACGGCGATCGGCAGATAAGGCTCGACGACCGCCGGAACCTCGGGCCGGACCAACAGGCCGGCCACGACTCCCACGACGAGGCCCAGTACGGCGATCACGATGTGCCCTTCTCGGTTTTCGGCTGTGCTGTACGTACGGTCACACTCGGTGCGGCGGGCAGCCGGAGGTCGTCCTCCGCGGAGATGGCGGTCCGGATGCCGAAGTTCTCCTGCAGGGCGTGCAGATACAGCCCGTCCGCGCCGTTCTGGAACCGGGTGCTCAAGCCATTGCCGTCCCCCACGGCAAGCACCGTATACGGCGGAACCAGCGGCTTGTTGTCGACCAGTATCGCGTCACCCGCGGCCCTGATCGCCGACAGCGTCGTCAGTCGCTGTCCATTGATCGAGACGGCCTCCGCGCCCGACTCCCACAGGCCGTTGACCACACGCTGCATGTCGCGGTCGCGCACTCTCCCGGTGTCGGAGAACCCGGAGGTCTCACGCGGGTCGCCGCCACCTTCCGAAGTGGTTTCCTTGGCATCGTCCACGACCAGTTTCACGCCTGGACCACGCACCTCGGTCGCGCCCGCCAGAAGGCCCAAGAGCTCCGTCCGGTCACTGGCACCGGTCTTCTTGAGGGCCTCGCGCTGGCGTGCGCTCACGTCGTCGCGCAGCTTGTCGACGGAGTCCGCGAGTTTGTCCGCGCCCTCGGTCTCCCGGTCGATGCGGTCGATCAGCTCCTCGCGCTCCTTGGCCACGGCGGGCGCCGCGACCCGCGCCTGTGCCGCACCGACGGTCACCACCAGAGCCGCGAGCACCAGGCCGGCGGCGAGGCCGAGCTTCGCCCTGAGGGTCTTGGGCATGCCGCCATCGCCACTGGCCTTCTTCCGGGCGGCCGCTTCGGCGTATCCGTCGTCGAGACTGTGATCCATGACGTTGGTGAGCAGCGACATGGACGCGTCCGGACGCGACGCGCGCGTGGGGGTGCTCCGAACGGGGGGCTGCTGCGGCATGCCGCACATCGTCGCACGTCGCGCCCACTACCTCCGAATGGCCCCGGCAGCGTGCCGGACAGGCCCCTTGAGGACACTTGTCCGGCACGCGCGCGTACTGTGATTCAGCGCCCGGCGCTGTCCACGACCGCCGACCACTCGTCGAGCAGAGCCTGCGCGGAGGCGTCGTCCGGCCCTTCCGCCCACAGGTGGGTGACGGCCTCGGCCGGGTCGGGCAGCACCATCACCCAGCGCCCGTCGGTCTCCACCACCCGCACGCCGTCGGTGGTGTCCACGAAGCGGTCTCCGGCCGCCTCCACGACCCGCCGCATCACAAGGCCCTTGACGGCCCAGGGAGTCGCCAGATCACGCTTGAGGACGTGCGCCCGCGGAATCCGCGCATCGATCTGGCTGAGCGTCAACTGGGTCCGCGCCACCAGCCCGATCAGCCGTACGAAGGCCGCCGCACCGTCGAAGACACTGCTGAACTCGGGGACGATGAAGCCGCCCTTGCCGTCACCGCCGAAGATGGTGGTGTCGTCGCGCCCGACCCGGGTCAGATCGTCGGGAGAGGTCGTCGTCCACTCCACCTGCGTGCCGTGATACGCCGCCACCTGCTCGGCGATCCTCGTGGTGGTCACCGGCAGAGCCACCCGGCCGCTGCGCCGCTCCGCGGCGACCAGGTCGAGCATCACGAGCAGCGCCCGGTCGTCCTCGATGATGCGGCCCTTCTCGTCGACCAACGACAGCCGCTCGCCGACGGGGTCGAAGCGCACTCCGAACGCGGCGCCCGAGGACGCCACGATCTCACCGAGCCGCACGAGTCCCGACCGACGCATGTCGGCCGTCTCCGTCGGCCGGGACTCGTTCAGACCGGGATTGATGGTGAGCGAGTCCACTCCGAGCTTGCCGAGCAGGCTGGGAAGCACGAGCCCGGCGCTGCCGTTCGAGGCATCGACGACGACCTTGAGCCCCGACTCGGCGATGCCCGTCGTATCGACGTTCCGCAGCAACGAGCCGGTGTACGAATCGAAGACGCTGGCCGGAAAGTGCAGATCCCCGATCTCGCCCGGGAACGCCCGCCGGTACTCCTGGCGCGCGAACACCCGGTCCAGCTTCCGCTGACTCGCCTGCGAGAGGTCGGCCCCCCTGCCGTCGAAGAACATGATGTCCACGGAATCCGGGACACCTGGCGTCGTCCGGATCATGATCCCGCCGGCGCTGCCCCGACCGGTCTGCTGCCGGGCCACAGGCAGCGGTACGTTCTCCAGGTCGCGTACGTCGATGGCGCTGGCCTGCAGCGCGGAGATGACCGCCCGCTTCAGCGCACGGGCACCACGGGAGTGGTCGCGGGCCGTCGTGACGGTCGATCCCTTCTTCAGAGTCGTCGCGTAGGCGCCGGCGAGACGCACGGCGAGTTCGGGCGTGATCTCCACGTTCAGGATTCCGGAGACGCCACGGGCGCCGAAGAGATGCGCCTGGCCCCTTGATTCCCAGATGACCGACGTGTTGACGAACGCGCCCGCCTCGATGGTCTTGAACGGGTAGACCCGGACGTTGCCTTGCACGATCGACTCTTCGCCGATCAAGCACTCGTCCCCGATGACGGCGCCGTCCTCGATCCGGGCCGCACGCATGATGTCGGTGTTCTTTCCCACGACACAGCCCCGGAGATTGCTGTGCTGGCCGACGTACACGTTGTCGTGCACAACGGCCTTGTGCAGAAAGGCCCCGGTCTTCACGACGACATTCGAGCCGACGACCGTGTGCTCCCGGATTTCGGCGCCGGCCTCGACCTTGGCGTAGTCCCCGATGTAGAGAGGACCACGAAGAACGGCATCAGGGTGCACCTCGGCGCCCTCGGCCACCCACACGCCCGGCGAGATCTCGAAACCGTCGATCTCGACGTCGACCTTGCCCTCCAGGACGTCGGCCTGCGCCTTCACATAGCTTTCGTGTGTCCCGACGTCCTCCCAGTAACCCTCCGCCACATAGCCGTAAACCGGCTTGCCCTCCTTCATCAACTGCGGAAAGACATCGCCGGACCAGTCCACGGGCACATCGGGTTCGACATAGTCGAAGACCTCGGGCTCCATGACGTAGATACCCGTGTTCACGGTGTCCGAGAAAACCTGGCCCCAGGTCGGCTTCTCCAGGAAACGCTCGACCTTGCCCTCCTCGTCGACGATCGTGATACCGAACTCCAACGGATTGGGCACACGCGTCAGACAGACGGTGACCAGCGCACCCTTTTCCTTGTGGAAATTGATGAGCTCGGTGAGATCGAAGTCGGTCAGGGCATCACCGGAGATGACAAGGAAGGCATCGTCCTTCAACGCCTCCTCGGCGTTCTTGACGCTTCCGGCGGTACCGAGTGGCTTCTCCTCATTGGCATAGGTGAGCTCCATTCCGAGCTCTTCACCGTCACCGAAGTAGTTCTTGACCAGTGACGCCAGGAACTGGACAGTAACGACGGTCTCGTTGAGCCCATGCCTTTTGAGCAGCCGCAGAACGTGCTCCATGATCGGCCGGTTGGCCACCGGCAGGAGCGGCTTGGGCATGCTCGAGGTCATGGGGCGAAGGCGCGTGCCTTCGCCTCCGGCCATCACGACGGCCTTCATGTCGGAAGCGTCCTCCTCTAAGAGACGACGGTTAGCCGACTTCACCCGTCCAGATTGTCCCGCACTTTTCCGCCGCGGGCCATCGCGCCGCTACAGCTGCATCAACCGGCGGGGTTCAGTCGGTCATGGCGTCCGCACGAACCAGGCGGCGAACTTGTACCACGTAGAGAACTCCTGCCCACCAGTACAGCGTTGTACCCCATCCGGCGAACGCCCATCCGAAAATAGCAGCGAGTGACGAGATCCATCCACTTCCGTCACTGAGCAGCAGCAACGGGAAGGCATACATCAGGTTGAACGTCGCTGCCTTGCCCAGGAAGTTCACCTGCGGCGGCGGATAGCCGTGACGTCTGAGGATGCCCACCATCACCAGCAGAACCAGCTCTCGCGCCAAAAGTACAGCAGTCAACCAGATTGGCAGAATCTCGCGCCAGGTGAGACCGACCAAAGTCGAGAGAATGTAGAGGCGGTCGGCCGCGGGGTCCAGAAGCCGGCCGAGGCTGCTGATCTGGTTCCAACGCCGAGCGAGCTTGCCGTCCAGGTAGTCACTGATCCCGCTCAGAGCCAGTACCAGCAGCGCCCAACCATCACTCTTGGGACCGCCGAACTCGGGCCGGAGGATGAGCCACAGGAAGAGCGGCACGCCGACGAGCCGCGCCATGCTGAGGACGTTGGGGATGGTGAGGACCCGGTCCGTCTGGACGCGGGTCTCCTGGACCTCCACCCGGGAGCCTCCTGTGGGAAACGTGCCAACGATGCCTCCTGACCCTACCTCAACGCAAAAAAGCTCTGGCTCTTGGGCTGTGTGCCCAAGAGCCAGAGCTGTAAAAGGAGTTCGGCGGCGTCCTACTCTCCCACAGGGTCCCCCCTGCAGTACCATCGGCGCTGTAAGGCTTAGCTTCCGGGTTCGGAATGTAACCGGGCGTTTCCCTCACGCTATAACCACCGAAACACTATGAAACTGTGAACGCCGCACCACGCGTGGCAACGTGGGGCTGTTCGTGGTTTCAGAACCAACACAGTGGACGCGAGCAACTGAGGACAAGCCCTCGGCCTATTAGTACCGGTCAACTCCACACCTTACGGTGCTTCCATATCCGGCCTATCAAC